>NZNP01000031.1 GCA_002694945.1 Gammaproteobacteria bacterium | reverse complement strand
GCTTAAGACTTTAAAAAGCGACGACACTCGCGTTTCACAGGGGTATAATAACGCGGAAAGTTTTGCCGTTAAATTGTCTTGAAATTGAGTTTTTGTTCCGCTTTATACGTGAACGATTTTGAGTGTCCTAGTGACCGAATAGGCGCTGTGTCGCTATGAGCCAGATTGAAGCACAAAAACGCGTACTGAGCGGGATGCGACCAACTGGTCGACTGCACCTTGGTCATTACCATGGTGTTCTAAAGAACTGGATCAAGTTACAGCATGAGTACGAATGTTTCTTCTTCGTCGCCGACTGGCATGCGTTGACTACTCATTACGAAGATCCTGAGGTAATAGAAGATAACGTATGGCAAATGGTCATTGACTGGCTTGCTGCTGGCGTGAATCCAGGATCTGCCCCGCTCTTCATTCAGTCACGTGTTCCCGAACATGCCGAACTTCACCTCCTTTTGTCGATGATTACGCCGCTCGCCTGGGTGGAACGAGTGCCTAGTTTCAAAGACCAGATGACGCGTATAAATGATCGGGACTTAGCGACCTATGGTTTTCTGGGATACCCGGTATTGCAAAGTTCGGATATCCTGATTTACCAGGCGGGCAATGTGCCCGTTGGCCAGGACCAAGTACCTCATGTCGAAATGACCAGAGAGTTAGCCCGTCGTTTTAACCATATCTATGGCCGGGACAGTGGCTTTGAGGTGCTAGCAGAGGCGGCTATCAAGAAAATGGGACGTCGCAACGCTAAAATGTATCATGAGATGCGCCGTGATTACTTGGAGCAAGGAAATCAAGCTTCTCTAGAGAGAGCGCAGGCGATGATTCAGGAGCAGCAAAATATCTCGCTGGGTGATCGGGATCGCCTGTTTGGCTATCTGGAGGGAGGGGGAAAGGTTATCTTACCGGAGCCTAGGGCATTGTTGACTGAAGCACCTGTTATGCCGGGGCTTGATGGACAGAAAATGTCGAAGTCTTACAACAATATTATACGTCTTCGGGAGGAGCCGGACGACGTCAATAAGAAAATCCGGACAATGACCACTGATCCAGCACGTGTACGCCGTAATGATACCGGTAATCCTGACGTTTGCCCGGTCTTCAAGTTGCATGAAATTTATTCTGATGAAGATATTAAAGATTGGGTCCGCGAAGGTTGTACGTCTGCGGGCATCGGATGTGTCGATTGTAAAAAACCGCTTATTGATGCGGTACTTGAGGAACAGCAGCCAATGCGTGAGAGGGCCGAACAGTATGAGGGCAACCCTGACCTTGTTAAAGGCATCGTTGCAGAGGGTTGTGATAAAGCTCGCCAGGTAGCAAAGGGGACCCTGGAAGAAGTGCGATCTGCTATGGGATTGAGTTACAGGTAAGGTATATGGTTGAAGAAGCGACAGGCGGGCAAGGCTGCGAAAACGTTAAAGGGGCGCCTAGCTCAAATGGGATGCAGGCGGAGATGCCTTTCGCAGTCGTTCAGGGGGCACCTTTTACTCAGTTGCCGCTTGATCTTTATATTCCTCCTGACGCGCTAGAGGTCATTCTTGAAGCTTTTGAAGGGCCTCTTGATCTGTTGCTTTACCTTATTAAGCGTCAGAACCTGGATATTCTGGATATCCAGGTTGCTGAGATTACCCGCCAGTACATGGAATACATCGAACTGATGGAGGAGATGCAGTTTGAAATTGCTGCCGAATATCTGGTCATGGCAGCCATGTTGGCCGAGATCAAATCCCGCATGTTGTTGCCTCGTCAGGATGAGGATGAAACCGTTGAGGACGATCCCAGGGCGGAATTGATACGCAAGTTGCAGGAATACGAGCGATTCAAGCAGGCTGCTCTAGATATCGATGCACTGGAACGTTTGAATCGAAACTTTTGGGTTGCCATGGCTGATGCGCCGCGGATGGAGCAAACCAGGCCATTACCTGACGTCCAGCTTAAGGACTTGCTGCTAGAGCTATCTCGGGTACTTAAAAGAGCTGAAAATTTTTCCAGCCACCACATCAGCCTCGAACCTTTGTCCACGAGGGAGCGAATGTCGAATATTCTGGACACAGTCTCTCAGGCGGGTGACAGCTTTGTTTCCTTTTCGGAATTGTTTCGGGTGGAAGAAGGACGTTCGGGCGTCATTGTCACATTTCTCGCTGTGACAGAATTAATTAAAGAATCTCTGCTGGAAGTAGTGCAGTCAGAACCTTTTGCACCGATACACGTCAAGTCCCATGGCGGTGCAATGGAAGTCGTTGAACCGAGCCTCTGAATTTATGAAAGACCTGCCCCTAAAACAGATCATAGAAGGCGCTATCATGGCGTCTGAACAACCTTTAAGCGTCGATCAGCTAATGCAGCTTTTCGAGAAAGATAGCCCAGAGCGTGCGTCGGTTAGGGCAGCGTTGAAAGAGATTGATGAGGAATGCGCTCAGCGTGGCTACGAGCTGAGGCAGGTAGCCTCTGGTTACCGTTTTCAGGTCAAAAGTGACTACTCTGAATGGGTCTCCCGACTTTGGAAGGAAAAGCCGCCCCGATATTCCAGAGCGCTCTTGGAAACCCTTGCTCTGGTTGCTTATAAGCAGCCGATCACGCGNGGTGATATCGAAGAGATAAGAGGGGTNGCTGTAAGCACGAACATCATGAGGACGCTAATTGAGCGTGATTGGGTAAGAGTAGTTGGTCATCGTGATGTTCCCGGTCATCCTGCTCTTTATGCTACGACCCGCAACTTCCTTGATTACTTTAATCTTCGAAGCCTGGATGAGTTGCCAAGTCTCTCCGAAATTCGTGAGTTGACGGCTGGCATGGAAGAGCTCGAGATGGAGGAAGAGTTGATCGAAGTGCGTTCGCTTGAAGTCGATTTAGCTGAACAAAGTGAGGTTGCTGGGCTTGATGATGCTGATTTGGATGCAGTCACGGTAAAGGTAACTAATATTCAGGAAAATATTCGTTCACTGTTTGCGTCTGAGCAGGAGGGGACGGATTTTGACCAACTCAAGGAAGCCATTCCCTCAAAGCTCCAGGAAGAGAATACATCTGCGGAGTCAGTCATCGAGGCAGAAGAATCAGACGATGAATTAGCGATAGACGCGCAAGGAACCACAAAAATTACCTCTATCAGCAGCGTAAGGTTACCTAACGACTCCTCAGAAAATTGATTGTGTCTGAAAAACTTCAAAAAGTACTGGCCGCTCGGGGGCTTGGTTCGAGACGGGAGATGGAGAGTTGGATCTCCTCAGGCCGGGTATCTGTGAATAATCAGACTGCCAAACTGGGTGATAGGGTAACCGGTGAAGACCGGATTCACGTCGATGGCAAAGCGCTCAGTGTCAAGAAACTTGCACACCGATACCTTCTCTACAATAAGCCCGAGGGAGAGATGGTCTCTCGAGATGATCCGGAAGGCAGGCGTTCTGTTTTCGATCGCCTTCCAAAGCTAAGAAACCAGCGCTGGATTTCAGTAGGCCGCCTTGATTTTAACACCAGTGGCTTGATTCTCTTTACGACAGATGGCGAATTAGCCAACAGACTTATGCATCCATCAGCGAGTATTGACCGAGAATATGCTGTGCGAATTCTTGGTGATGTTTCTGACGAGGCTTTGAATAGGATGAAGCATGGCGTGCTGCTCGAAGATGGTATTTACCGGTTTACTGATATCCAGCGAGGAGGCCATACGGAAGATTTTGGTGAGAGGGCAAACAATTGGTTTTACGTTGTTCTGATGACGGGAAGAAATCGTGAAGTCAGGCGCCTCTGGGAGTCCCAGGGTTTTACAGTAAGCCGACTCAAGAGAGTTAGGTTTGGCAGTTTTTTTATTCCTTCTGCCGTAAAAGCTGGCCACTGGATTGACCTTAAACCAAAGGATGTGCGCGAGCTTTATGCTTTGGCAGGTGTTTCAACAGGATAGCTAGGATAATGAAGCCGCCAATTTTTGCCCGTCGATCTATGGATATCCAACAGTGGTGAATGACTGGGGCACTCTCTTATTGGANTTAAAGAAACTTATGGGATTTGNNTTACCGCNGATNAACGGATNTNCGTCCTACAGTCTGACCAGCGGCTGGTTGGGCGACTCCTNTGCNAGATAGATCGATCCAGACCCGGNGCGNAGTATNTGACACTAGGAATCAAGTCGGTNANGTATCAAGCCAGCTAGAATCGAAGTACTGAGTTTTGTCGCCTTCGCTTTCNGGTCCAATCAGGTANAGGTAAAGNGNCATTAGATCTGAGGGCGACTTCAATTCACGCGGATCTTCCGTTGGATAAGCTTCTGCCCGCATCCGTGTCCTTGTAGCGCCTGGGTTTACGATACTGACCTGGATTGATGATGTGTTTTCNAGTTCATCAATNAAGAGTTTGGCCAACCCTTCGACAGCGTACTTCGACACTGAATAAGCGCCCCAATAAGCCCTGGGTACGCGACCAACACTCGAACTGGTAAAGATCAACCGACCATCGGATGAGCGATGTAACAATGGCAATAGAGATTGTGTNAGCAGAAACGTGGCGTTCAGGTTGACCTGTATCACCGACTGCCATTGCGCAGCGTTATACTGTTCGATTGGCAAGCGACCGCCAAGGATCGATGCATTATGTAGTAGGCAGTCGAGACGTCCATAGNTGTTNTNTAANGCTTTGAACAATTTNTGGGTATCTTCGACTCCGATATTGGCAAGATCCATAGGAACAATGCCTGGTTCCTGGTGACCAGCTTCGATTATTTGGTCGAAGACGGCTTCGAGTTTTTCGATGTTGCGCCCTAAAAGNACGACCGTNGCGCCTTTAGCTGCGGCCTGCANGGCGGTTTCTCTTCCGATGCCATCGCCGGCACCGGTTATCAAAATGGTTCTGCCATNGAGATCAGTCATGTAAAGTGTCTTNCATNAGCGAGGTAGTTTACGTCGATATNTCTGCCTAATTTATAGATTTTGGTGATNGGGTTGTAGGACATCCCTGTGAAATCCTCGATATTGAGTCGGGAGGTACGACAGAAACCAGCCAGTTCCGCGGGGGTAATCAGTTTGCTGTAATCATGAGTGCCTCGGGGCAGCAGTTTCAGAATGTATTCGGCGCCTAAGATNGCGAAAATATATGACTTAGGGTTTCTGTTTATGGTTGAGAGGAACAGATGCCCATCAGCTTTGAGCAAGTGCTTACATGTTGCGATTACGGAATCNGGGNAAGGGACGTGCTCGAGCACNTCTAGGCATGTGATAACGTCAAACGGTTCNGGTGATGTTGCAGCTAGTTCTTCGACTGTTTGGTGCCGGTAGTCGATATCCAAACCTAGNTCTTGGCGATGCAGCTTCGCGACCTGTAAAGGCCTTTCNCCAGCATCAATGCCGACGACGTGGGCGCCGGCTNTAGCCAANGCTTCAGTTAATATGCCGCCTCCGCAACCAATATCAAGAACGCGTTTCTCGGCGACGTCAACGCGATCAGTAATGTATTTGACGCGCANGGGGTTGATGTCATGTAATGGTTTAAACTCACTGTTTTTGTCCCACCATCGTCTTGCGAGTTCTTCAAATTTGTTAACTTCCTGGTTGTCGACATTACGGTTGGTCATAGTAAGGCTCGTTTAATATTGTTTTGCCATTTAGTGGCTGCTGCTTTGATTCCTTGGATATCCAGATCAACAGGTTTGCCTTGTTTGAGCAGCTGACGGCCGTTTATCCAGACATGACTGACATCTCTGCCGGTTGCGATGTAGATGAGTTGCGAGACCGGGTTATAAATTGGCTGAAACGCGGTGTGGGATAGGTCAATGCACGTGATGTCGGCTAGTTTGCCTGGTTCGAGACTGCCGATGNAGGGCTCGAGTCCGAGTAGTCGTGCTCCTTCTATTGTCATCATNTCGAGAGTTTCGATNGCGCTTAAATTGATAGCGCTGCCTGAGAAGGCTTTTGCGGTCATGTTAGCGGAACGAGCCTCTTGGATCATGTCCAGATCATTGTTACTTGCNGCGCCGTCAGTTCCTAGCGCTACAGTTAGACCTGCTCTTCTCAGATCGGTTAGTCGACAGAAGCCACTCGCGAGTTTCAAGTTAGATTCAGGGCAGTGCGCAATCTGGACCCCGTGTTCAGCCACTAAATCGATTTCGTTATCGCGGAGTTGTGTCATATGGACTGCTTGCAGTCGAGCAGACAAGATCCCAAGCGATTTCATTCGAGCTATTGGTCGTACGCCGTGATCGCGAACTGACTCCTCGCATTCCTGAAGGGTTTCATGCAAGTGCAGATGAATCGGCATATCCAACTGCTCTGCGTAAATGCCAATTTTTTCGAACCCCTGATTGGTGACAGAGTAAGGAGAGTGTGGGGCAAAAGCAGTGGTAACGAGAGCNTTATGTTTGACGGTATCCCGAAAAGCGAGTCCTTTACGGATATGTTCATCTTCGCCCTTGGCCCAGGCGTTGTCAGCTTTTAGTACAGGTAGCGTGACTTGAGCTCGAAAATTCATCTCTGTTATGGCCTTGGCAGCCATCTCGGGGAAGAAGTAAAGATCAGAAGCACATGTTGTACCAGACTGGATCATTTCTAAAACTGCTAGACGGGTGCCATCGTAAACAAATTTTTCATCGACCAATTTATCTTCGATTGGCCAGATCCAGTTGGTTAACCAATCCATCATGTCTCGATCGTCTGCGAGACCTCGAAGCAGGGTCATAGCAGCGTGGCCGTGCGTATTTATAAAGCCTGGAACCATTACCTGGTCTTCAAGGATGGTTTCCTTTGCGCTTGGGAAACGGTCAAGCGCTTCTTTCCTCGGTAAAATCGCATGTATGTACGACGATTTCATCACGAGACTATTGTCAGTCAGAACCGTATCCCTTGGTACTACAGGTATAATCCAACGAGGCGAGAGAATTTCGGTTTTGTTGTCGTCCAATGTAATGACTTTCTCGGCAGTAGGTCGTTCAATGAATTGTATTATAACCAGCAAGGCGGGTTAAAAAATNAGTTCAAATTCGATTACCGCTTGTTNGTCTGCGTAGTCAAGTTTATNCATTGTATTTCAATGGGTTATGNNCATGAAGAATTGTCTCGGAGGCTGTGATTGAACGCCGAAATGTGGTATCGTCTACTTACGAATTCTTTAAGAAAAAAGATGGGGATCGGGTTGGAAGTTTTTCCGATATTTGTTGGAAAAATACAAATTTAATTCCAGAAACACGCTCAGCAAGATTTGAAAAATAACAATAGTTCGTCAGGAAAACAGGGAATTAAAACCGGACGGAAATCAAAATTTCAAAACCGGGTCTATAGTTTTAAAGTGTTAGAGTAACGAAAGAAAAATAATAATCACAAAGCGGATGAATCTTTGTAGGTGGTAAAAGATAAGATTTACATTCGAAAAATAAAGGGGAGTCGACGGGCCAAAGAGCGTTGCTTATGCGCGGGGTCAAAATGTTTATGTAAGTAAATTCCGAAATCGTCTCGTCTAGGGATGGTCAAAAAAGCTATAACAAATAATTCTTAAGAAATTACCAGTACGAAGTTCATTTCAAAATACATTAGTGATAAGGACAGTTAGATCAAATTCATTCCTGACAGCAGGTTTNTTGATANTTCTTTCCGATGCTTTGTCCAGGTCGANTAGGTCCNTTAGCGGTTTTNCTTTATGTCAGATTCAGATCAAAATATTCATTCCATAAACATCGAAGACGAGCTTCGACAGTCTTATTTAGATTATGCGATGAGCGTGATCGTNGGTAGGGCGCTTCCGGATGTTCGCGATGGCCTNAAACCTGTGCACCGTCGTGTACTCTTTGCCATGTCTGAGCTGAATAATGTCTTTAACCGCCCCTACATGAAGTCGGCGCGGATTGTTGGTGATGTTATCGGTAAATACCATCCGCATGGTGATAATGCTGCCTACGATACCATCGTCAGGATGGCGCAGGATTTCAACATGCGATATCCGTTAGTTGATGGACAGGGGAATTTTGGCTCTCTCGATGGTGATGGTGCTGCTGCCATGCGCTACACCGAAGTTCGCATGGAAAAGATTGCGCATGAGCTTTTGGCTGACCTCGATAAAGAAACCGTCGACTTTGTAGAGAATTATGACGGTACGCTCGAAATGCCGGAGGTGCTGCCGGCAAAGTTGCCGAATCTCCTGATCAATGGCTCGAGTGGAATTGCTGTTGGTATGGCTACCAATATTCCACCACATAATCTGACAGAAGTCGTGGATGGCTGCCTGGCGATTATCGACCAACCAGACATTAGTGTCGATGAACTCATGGAATACATTCCTGGCCCGGACTTTCCTACGGCGGGTATTATTAATGGTCGTGGCGGCATTGTTCAGGCATATCGAACGGGACGCGGTCGAATCCGGATAAGGTCAAGGTGTGAAATCCAGANTGATGAAAAGTCCGGTAAAGATACGATTATCATCAAAGAAATCCCCTACCAGGTAAACAGGGCAAGGCTAATTGAAAAGATCGCTGACCTTGTCAAAGAGAAAAAAATCGANGGAATTACNGAGTTGCGTGACGAGTCCGCAACAGATACNCGAATCGTGATTGAGCTTCGTCGTGGTGAGGTTGGAGAAGTCCTGCTGAACAATCTCTATGCCCAGACCCAACTGCAAAGCGTTTTCGGCATCAATATCGTTGCTCTCGTGGAGGGTGAGCCTAAGGTGCTTAATCTCAAACAGGTGTTGGAGCAGTTCGTTCTGCATAGACGTGAGGTGGTAACGCGTCGAACTGTTTTCTTGCTTCGTCGCGCAAGAGCTCGGGGGCACATTCTGGAAGGCCTTGCTGTAGCTCTATCCAATATCGATCCCGTGATTGAGTTGATCAAGGCCTCCGCCAATGCCCAAGAAGCTCGTGATCGTCTCATGGAAGAGCGTTGGCAGTCAGACACAGTGATGGGCATGTTGGAGCGAGCTGGCCCAGGCGCAGCTCGGCCAGANGATCTAGATGATGGTTTGGGTTTGCAGGATAACAACGACTATTTACTCTCCTATGAGCAGGCACAGGCTATTCTGGAAATGCGTTTGAATCGACTGACGGGGCTGGAGCAGGAAAGATTGCTTGAAGAGTATCGTCAGATTATCGATACGATTGCTGAATTGATGGAAATTCTAAGGAATCCCGAAAAGCTGCTCCAGCTTATACGTGATGAGTTGGTCAAAGTTCGTGATGAGTATGGTGATGAGCGTCGAACCGAAATCGTTGAGACGCAAGAAGATCTTACCATGGAGGATCTTATTACCGAGCAGGACATGGTCGTGACTTTGTCCTATGGTGGATATGCGAAAACGCAGCCCTTGGATACTTATCGAGCCCAGCGGCGTGGTGGCCGAGGCAAGACAGCGAGTACAGTTAAGGATGAGGATTATATTGAACACCTTATGGTCGCGAGCACTCACGATACAATTCTGTGTTTTACCAGTCGAGGCAAGGTTTATTGGTTGCGGGTCTTCCAGATCCCTCCTGCTAGTCGAACCGCTCGAGGTCGACCATTAGTAAATGTATTGCCGATAGAGGAAAACGAAAAAATCACGGCCATGCTGCCGATTCATGAATATCGGGAAGATGAATTTATTTTCATGGTTACCTCGAANGGTACAGTCAAAAAGACACCCNTNATGGATTTTTCACGGCAGCGAAGTACTGGGCTTATTGCAATCGAGCTTGAAGAAGGAAACAGATTGGTCAGCGCCGCGGTGACTGACGGAACCAGAGATGTCATGTTGTTCGGTTCCGGGGGTAAAGTTATCCGCTTCAAGGAATCTGATGTCCGCGCGATGGGGAGAACAGCTCGGGGTGTTCGGGGCATTAAACTTAAACCAGCGGAAACAGTTATTTCCTTGATCATCCCGGATACAGAAGCCAGTCTGCTGATCGCCAGTCGCAATGGCTATGGTAAGCGAAGCCGNTTAGANGATTATTCCGTGATCGGTAGAGGCGGCCAGGGCACTATTGGTATGAAGATGTCTGAGCGCAATGGGGAAGTCGTGGGTGCGGTGCAGGTCAGTGCCGGCGATGAAGTCATCCTGATTAGCGATCANGGGACGCTAGTNCGTATCCCAGCCGATGAGGTTTCGGAACAGGGTCGTAATACCCAGGGCGTGCGATTGATCAACCTCGCTAGCGATGAACATCTGGTTGGTTTGGCACCGGTGGAAGAACCTCAAGTGTCGCAGGATGATGAAAGTTAATTTTCCGATTCGGCGGCAGTTAAAGACTCAAAAATTACTGATTTGGATTATGAGTCTTTCTAATTTTCATTTCCATATGCAGGTCGATGCCTCCTTCCGTCGTCATGCTATTATATAGGTGTCAAATTATTTAAGCCGTAATCTGAAATTCAGATCGGGATTTTTCGTTTACCACATTTCTTCGCTCGGAACACGATGACTGAACAGAGACTANATAGCATTGAACAACTNCGTGCGCGCATCGACCAGCTCGATGAACAGATNTTGCTTCTTTTGAATGAGAGGGCCGAATGTGCCCTAGATGTTGCGAACGTGAAAATGCAGGAATCGGATGGCGAGCCGGCAGTGTTCTATCGGCCCGAGCGTGAAGCGCAGGTCCTTCGTCGGTTAGCGAATCTGAACGATGGACCCCTCACAGACGAAAAAGTTGCGTTTATCTTTCGTGAGATCATGTCGGCTTGTCTGGCGCTTGAGGAACCTCTTAAAGTTGCTTATCTTGGTCCTGCTGGCACCTTTACTCAAATGGCCAGTCAGAAGCAGTTTGGCGGTTCTGTCGTTGGCATTCCACTAATGACTGTNGATGATGTTTTTCGCGAGGTCGCTGCCGNGAATTGTAATTATGGCGTAGTGCCGGTGGAGAATTCGTCAGAAGGTGTAATTAGCCATACACTTGATAACTTTCTTAGTTCGACATTGAAAATCTGTGGGGAGATTGAGATTCGTGTTCATCATCACCTGATGGCGTCGCCGGAAACAAATGTGGAAAACTTCCAACGAGTTTATGCGCACCAGCAGACTTTGGGTCAATGCCGCGACTGGCTTAATGGTCATCTTCCTAATCTGGTGCAGATAGCAACGACATCGAATGCTGAAGCCGCTCGTCGTGCTGCGGGAGATAAGGAATCGGCGGCCATCGCAGGAGAAATTGCAGCGGACATCTACGACCTTAAGATTCTGTCACGCCAGATCGAAGACCAACAGGACAACACCACGCGTTTTATTGTTGTCGGGCGTGAAAATATTGGGCCGAGCGGCAATGATAAGACATCGATCATGATATCGACCCACAATCAGCCTGGTGCTTTGTTCAAGCTTCTGGAGCCATTCCACAGACATAATTTGTCATTGACGTCAATTGAGACGCGCCCTTCCCGAACAGGTATGTGGTCCTATGTATTCTTCATTGATTTTGAAGGTCATCGCGATGACGTTGATGTGCTTGCTGTTCTGACTGAAATTGATGGCGATGCATTAGAGGTCAAACTTCTCGGTAGTTATCCCCGAGCACTTGGTTGACAGGCAAAGATATGACTGAATTTATGAAACTTGCNCAGCCNGGTATTCTGGGATTGCNGCCNTACCAGCCAGGTAAACCTGTTGAGGAACTGGAGCGTGAGCTCGGTATTGTAGATGCAGTAAAGTTGGCCAGTAATGAGAACCCCCGCGGTCTGTCACCACGCGTNCTTGCAGCACTGGCCGAGGCCCAAACAGATTTAATGCGTTACCCCGACGGAAGCGCCTTTTTTCTTAAAAAGCGTCTGGAAGGGCATCTTGGTGTCGATGAAAGCCGTATTACCATTGGTAATGGCTCCAATGACGTCCTCGAATTACTAAGTCGGGTGTTTCTAGGCCCGAATACTGAAACTATNATTTCCCAGCATGCCTTCGTAGTTTACCCTCTCGTCACACGGGCGCTGGGATCTTGCTTGGTGGAGGTACCCGCCCGAGATTTCTGCCAAGACTTGGANGCGACTTTGAGCGCCGTCACAGAGCGTACTCGGATGATATTTATTGCCAATCCGAACAATCCTACTGGGACCTGGGTTCAGAAGTCGTTGTTAACTGAATTTCTTGATCAGGTACGAGAAGATATTCTTATCGTGCTGGACGAAGCTTACTTCGAATATGTTCTGGAAGCTGAATATCCTGACGGTATAGCTCTTATTGGTAAGTACGATAATCTGGTCGTCACACGGACATTCTCTAAAGCATATGGGCTGGCAGGACTGAGGATTGGTTATGCGGTAAGCCACCCAGATGTTGCTGATCTAATGAACCGGATAAGGCAGCCATTTAATGTCAATTCGATGTCACTAGTAGCTGCTGAGGAGGCTCTCAATGATCAGCAATACATTGCCGAGNCGGTCAGATTGAATAGCGAAGGCTTAGCATTTCTTACGGCGGCCTGCGACGACATGGGGCTANCTTATATTCCNTCAGTCGCTAATTTTCTGACTATTGATGTGGGCGACGATGCTGTTGCTGTCTACAATTTATTGCTGCGGGAAGGTGTTATCGTTCGACCCATAGGCGTTTACGGTCTGCCAAACCATCTTCGGATATCGGTCGGCATGCCCGAAGAGAATGCTCGCTTCGTTGTTGCGTTGCGCAAGGTCTTGCAGCGTGACTAGCTGCGGTATTGTTGGTCTGGGGCTGATTGGAGGCTCGATCGCGGCCGGCCTAAAAAAAAATGGCAGTAAATTCAGGGTTTTGGCTTGGGATAAGAACCAGCAGAGTCTCGAACGCGGACTTACGGCAGGCTTTATCGATGAAGGCCTGGATGCTAGTCAGGTTTTAGAAGCAGATATCGTTGTATTGGCCCTACCTGTTCGATCATTGGCAGAGGTTGTACCATCTTTGAATATCGCCCGAGGTGTTATCACCGATGTTGCTAGCGTTAAGCGGTATGTGCTCGATATGTTTAGCTCTATGCTCGGTAGCGTTCCACGGAATTTTGTGCCTGGACATCCTATTGCGGGATCTGAGCAGCATGGCGTTGCAGCGGCAAATCCAGACTTATTTGTTGGACACCGAGTTATTCTGACGCCTATAACCGAGACTGATGAGGCGGCAATAGACAGCGTGGCGGAGCTCTGGCGGTCTCTGGGCGCAACTATTACGTTTATGTCCCCAGAACATCATGACCAAGTTCTTGCTCAGACCAGCCACTTGCCCCATCTTCTGGCTTATGCNTTGGTCGACACACTATCATTGGGTGGAGATAGCCTTGATGTTTTTCAGTACGCAGCTGGTGGTTTCAGGGACTTTACCCGTATTGCTGCTTCCGACCCGGTAATGTGGAGAGATATCTTTTTGACTAACCCTGGACCTGTTCTTGACGTGCTTGATCGGTATATCGAGGAGGTTGGGAGTCTGCGTCGGATGATCAGCGATGGAAANGAGGAGCAGATGAGCGCGTTATTCACCCGTGCCAAAGCGGCTCGAGATTATTTCGCTGAAATCAGCGCTGCAGATAGTTGATGTGATACCGGTCGTTACAGTTGATGGTCCCAGTGGCTCAGGCAAGGGTATGGTTGCCACGCACCTTGCTGCTCATTATGGCTTTAGACTGCTAGATAGTGGCGCTCTTTATCGCCTAGTTGGTATTGCTGCGCGATGGGCACATATTGATTTGGACTTGACCGAGACTAACCACGCTAAACTATCCGATTTGGCAGAGAATCTCGATGTTGAGTTCAAACCAACGGGTGACCCTGAANACCCGTCGATCATTACCCTNTCAGGTAAGGATGTTACTCGCCAGCTGCGATCTAATGAAGCGGGTGTCGATGCGTCTGTAGTNGCTGCTATTGAGGGAGTCAGAGATGCCTTGACGATGCTGCAACACTCCTTTNGNCGTGAGCCTGGATTGGTGGCAGATGGTCGNGACATGGGGACGGTAGTGTTCCCTGATGCGATTGCAAAAATCTANCTTACCGCGAGTTCGGAGANAAGGGCTCAAAGACGCTATAAGCAGTTGAAAGATAAGGATATTAGTGTTAGCCTTCCGGGCCTTTTTCAGAGCATTCAGTCGCGAGATGAGCGAGATAAGAGCCGCAAGGTTTCACCGCTTGTCCCAGCCGAGGATGCTTATGTCATTGACAGCACCTCTATGACTATAGATGAAGTTTTAGACGTTGTACTTTCTGTTGTGACAAAAAAACTGGGCTGACGGCGCGCGCCAACTTTTCGTGAAAGAGCGTGTCATAAAGCTTTCTTTTAACCAGAACCGCGAAAGTTGGATCGTGGCAATAGGGTTGAATGCCCTGGGAATTTATTAATGAGTGAAAGTTTTGCCGAGCTTTTTGAGGAAAGCTTAAAAACCGTCGACATGGAATCCGGTTCCATTATCACCGGTGTTGTTGTTGATATCGATAATGAGTGGGTGACAGTCCACGCGGGTCTTAAGTCCGAAGGAGTAATTCCCCGAGCTCAATTTTTTAATGAATCCGGAGAGCTAGAAGTCGCTATCGGCGATACGGTTCAGGTATCCATGGATGCAGTAGACGATGGCTTTGGTGAAACCCGCCTGTCGAGAGAGAAAGCAAAGCGGGCGGAGTCCTGGCAGGTCTTGGAAAATGTCTATGAGAAGCAGGAAGTCATATCAGGCCTCATTAGTGGCCGTGTCAAGGGTGGTTTTACAGTCGAAATACGTGATATCCGCGCTTTCCTGCCTGGTTCGCTAGTTGACGTTCGGCCTTTGCGCGACAACGAAATGTTGGAAGGTCGTGAGATGGAATTCAAGGTGATTAAACTCGATCAAAAGCGAAATAATGTCGTTGTTTCGCGTCGATCGGTCCTTGAGCAGGAAAATAGTGCTGAACGTGAAGCCTTGCTGGAATCGCTGCAGGAAGGGATGGAAGTCAAAGGTATCGTTAAGAATCTTACAGATTATGGCGCTTTCGTTGATCTAGGTGGTGTTGATGGTCTTTTACATATTACAGATATGGCTTGGAAGCGCATCAAACATCCGGGTGAAATTGTCGCAGTAGGAGATGAAATCGACGTTAAGGTGCTCAAATTCGATCGTGAGCGTAATCGTGTTTCGCTTGGCCTTAAGCAACTAGGAGAAGATCCCTGGGTCGCAATTACGAAGCGATATCCGGAAGGTGCTAGGACTATGGCTCGGGTAACGAATCTGACCGATTACGGATGTTTCGCGGAAATTGAAGAAGGTGTCGAGGGTCTTGTCCACGTGTCAGAAATGGACTGGACGAATCGGAATATTCATCCGAGCAAGGTCGTGCAGGTGGGCGATGAAGTTGAAGTAATGGTTCTAGATATTGACGAGGAACGTCGTCGTATTTCTTTGGGTATTAAGCAGTGTCAAGGGAACCCATGGGAAGAGTTTGCAGTTATACATAACAAGGGTGACAAGATAAGGGGCTACATAAAGTCTATTACCGACTTTGGTATCTTCATTGGTCTTGATGGAAATATTGACGGTCTGGTGCACCTGTCAGATATTTCTTGGAACGAGCCGGGTGAACAAGCGGTGCGTCGGTTTACCAAGGGAGATGAAATAGAGACGGTTGTTTTGTCGATCGACGCAGAGCGAGAGAGGATCTCGCTTGGTTTGAAACAACTTGAAGAAGATCCTTTTAACAATTACGTAGCTCTTAACGAACGCGGTGCAATTGTTACTGGTAGAATTACTGAAGTCGAACCTAAGCAGGCAATAGTTGAGTTGGCTGAAGACGTGCAAGCTGTTCTCAAAGCTTCGGAAATTAGTATCGACAGAGTTGAAGATGCTCGTAATTTGTTGAATGTTGGTGATGAGATTGAGGTCAAAATTGTTTCTGTTGATCGAAAAATTCGATCTATGGGGGTCTCGGTAAAAGCGAAGGACCAGGACGATGAAGCTNCTGCGGTTCGCGAGCACAAAGAGCGTGACGAGGAAGTTAGCCCGACGACAATTGGGGATCTCATCAAGCANAAACTGGAAGGTGAAGATCAATAGCAATTTAGGCGGTTATGCTGTTGATATAGTTTGTTGCGCTCAGTGCGTATTGGGCTGACGCGCAACTTNGTTTAAAAGCAGGTGCGCAGGTAAAGAGGATGACCAAATCCGAGCTCATTGAACACATAGCCGCTTTGCAGACTCAGCTTTCAGCAAAAGACGTNGAGTTGGCGGTAAAAATGATGCTCGATCACATGACAGAAGCACTTTCTGATGGNGATNGAATCGAGATACGTGGCTTCGGTAGCTTTTCACTGCATTATCGGGCCCCTCGATTAGGGCGAAACCCCAAAACCGGCGAAAAAGTTGAGCTNGCTGGAAAATATGTCCCACATTTTAAGCCCGGTAAAGAATTGCGTGAGCGAGTCAATTTGTCGTTGCAACTTGAAGTTTCTCCCTCTTCTTCTAGCTCTCCAAATTGGTCCGCAAGTTAGTAATACTTTCAANTTGATGATGAAAGGGGAACCTGAGCTACTTTATGGTGTACATCCGTAAAATTTTATTTTTTGTTGCGACCTTTTCGCTGTTCATCTTAGTGCTTATAGCTGCGGCAGATAACAGTGATCCCGTTATATTGCGATTCTTGCAATGGGAATCATTACCCTGGCCAATCTCAAGGTGGATACTTCTAGCCTTTGTCGTTGGGTTGTTTTTTGGTGCGGCGTTTAATTTTGCGAGCAATTTTCGATTAAGAGCGGCGGCGCGTCAGGCTAACAGGATCGCTTCCGATAGAGGNGNNCAGCTGGACGAGGTAAGGGCAGAAGTTTCTGAGGTGGTTAAAAATGCTGGATGACTGGATGCTTTACAGCCTGTTCTTGATAGCTATTTCGATAGGATGGTGGTTGGGTCGTCGAGATCAANCTGGTCCTTCAGAAGCGTTTGGCCCGGACCATTACGANGGTCTAAATTTCCTTTTGAACGAAGAGCCGGACAGGGCCGTTTCAACCTTTGTCGATAATCTGGAAGTCAATGCTGATACTCTGGATACACACTTAGCTCTTGGGGGCTTGCTTCGACGGCGTGGTGAACTCGAAAAAGCTGTGGTAGTGCATGAAAATATTCTTAGCAAGGCTAATCTCGCGAAAGCGGAGAGGCAAAACGTGCAGTTGGAATTGGCNCGAGATTATTTGCTAGCNGGGTTATTGGATCGTGCGGAGAACNTATGCGTTAAACTCAGTCAGGAANTGNACGGAAGCGAAACTACTTCGGTCNGNGACGAAAGCTTGAAGATCACNTTGCAGATNTATGANCAGGAAAAAGAGTGGCGTCAGGCGATTGAAGTAGCGAAGCTTCTTGCGACTGCCGAGGATTCATATGAAAGAGCGATATCTCACTATTACTGCGAACTTGCTGAAGANCAGCTAGCNCTGGGTCAAATTGAGTTGGCGCGCGAATCGCTGCGTGAAGCGATTGGCCATGATGTCAATAATCCAAGAACTTCTTTAGTTAGAGGACGAATTGATGTGTTAGAGGGTCACTATGACAATGCGATTGCGGCTCTAACTAGAATTAGAGACCAGGACCCCGTATTCGTGCCCGAGTCCCTGGAAACATTAGAGGAAGTATACAAATATAGATCTCAGGTCGAGTATCAAGAGTACCTGAAGTCCTGCCTTGAAGTGACGCCATCAATCTCAATTGTCCTGACCCTTGCGAAAAGTATTCGAGAGGCAGAGGGCGATGAAGCAGTGGCGAAGTTTATAGCATCCCATTTAAAAAAGAATCCAACGATTCGTGGTCTGACTAAGTTGATCGATCTGCATATCGACAACACNCGAGGCATCGCGAAAGAAAATCTNGCTATTCTTAGAAGCTTTGCGGAAGCTCTCGTTGCTGACAAACCTGCATACCGTTGTCATTCTTGTGGTTTTGATGGGAAACGAATGCACTGGCAGTGTCCTGTCTGCCATGATTGGGCGTCCATCAAACCCATTTTTGGGCTAGAAGGGGAGTAAGGTTAATTTCGTAGCCTGTTGGGCTAAAAAATTGGATGTGATTATAGATGTCCATTGATAGCTGGCTTTCTTCCTTGCTATTTTCAATAGCTTGGAGCTGGAATTNTATAGNTAATTTTTCAGTACTACTCTAAAAGTTCGTTCGCTAGTAATAGTGATTAACTGGCTAAAGAAGAGAGTTGGCTCCCCCGGCTGGGCTCGAACCAGCGACCCAATGATTAACAGTCATTTGCTCTACCAACTGAGCTACAGGGGAANAGNTGANGGAAGCGAATTGTAAAGTTCCGTCAGNAGCTCGTCAATAAGCATCCGAGCAGGTCTATGGTGAACGGTTGAGTTTTTATTAGCCAATCTTGCTCCTAAGAAACGGGTTATGATGTTGCTATGAAAGAAACTGCTTTTGAGCTTTATTCAGAGTATTCGCCAGCAGGTGACCAGCCTGATGCAATCAAGAAACTTATAGAAGGGGTATATTCGGGACTGGCATATCAGACATTGTTGGGGGTGACTGGTTCGGGCAAGACCTTCACTATAGCTAATGTTATTCAGCAGCTGCAGCGCCCGACCCTTGTCATGGCACCGAATAAAACGCTAGCCGCCCAACTATATGGGGAGTTTCGTGAGTTTTTCCCTAAGAACGCTGTTGAATACTTCGTTTCCTACTACGATTATTACCAGCCAGAGGCCTATGTGCCGGCTTCTGATACTTATATTGAGAAAGATGCGGCTATTAATGAGCATATAGAGCAGATGCGTCTTTCAGCGACGAAAGCGCTGCTTGAACGTAANGACGCCATTGTCGTCGCCTCTGTCTCAGCGATCTATGGGCTTGGTGATCCTGGTGCTTATTTGAAGATGGTAATGCATTTAGATCGAGGTGATCGCGTCGATCAGCGATGGATACTCCGACGATTAGCNGAGCTTCAGTANACTCGNAATGAAATGGACCTTCGTCGAGCTAGTTATCGGGTCAGGGGNGATGTCATNGATATTTTTCCGGCAGAATCCGACAAAGANGCTGTCCGAGTCGAATTATTCGATGACGAAATTGAAAAAATTTCTATCTTTGACCCTTTAACCGGAGAAGTGATAAGAAGGTTGCCAAGAATCACAATTTTCCCAAAGTCGCATTATGTAACTCCACGAGAAACGATTGAAGCGGCTATAGAGCAAATCCGCGAAGANCTATNTAGTCGNCTTAAGTTTCTGAAGAAGAACAATAAACTGGTTGAAGCCCAACGTCTNGAACAGAGAACCCGGTTTGANCTAGAAATGATAAATGAATTGGGCTACTGCAATGGAATTGAAAATTATTCNCGGTTTTTGTCTGGTAGGGCCCCTGGNGAGGCGCCGCCGACTCTCTATGATTACTTGCCCGAAAATGCCTTGCTTGTGATCGACGAGTCCCATGTGGGCTTACCCCAATTGGGTGCGATGTACAAGGGTGACCGCTCACGAAAAGAGACGTTGGTTGAATTCGGGTTTCGCCTCCCGTCTGCACTTGATAATCGACCGCTACGTTTTGACGAATGGGAAGGGCTTGCTCCTCAGGCGATCTTTGTTTCCGCTACACCAGGGCCTTACGAGGGTGAATATTCAGGTCAAATCGTTGACCAGGTGGTTCGCCCCACTGGTCTTGTAGATCCGGAGTTAGAAGTGCGGCCAGCTCAGAGCCAAGTTGATGATGTTTTATCAGAAATTCGGCAGCGGGAAGAGAAAGATGAAAGAGTACTCATTACAACGCTTACCAAACGTATGGCGGAAGATTTGACCGACTATCTGGATGAGAATGGTATCCGGGTGCGTTATCTGCATTCAGATATCGATACTGTAGAACGTGTAGAGATCATTCGGGATCTCAGGGCAGGCCAGTTCGATGTACTTGTTGGTATTAATTTATTGCGTGAGGGCCTGGATATGCCGGAGGTGTCACTAGTGGCTATCCTTGATGCAGACAAGGAGGGTTATCTCAGATCGGATCGGTCGTTGATCCAGACCATAGGTCGTGCTGCTCGAAATCTGCATGGTAAGGCGATTTTGTATGCAGATAAGGTGACTGATTCCATGAGGAGAGCCATAGATGAAACCGATCGCCGGCGCACTAAACAGATGGTTCACAATGAAGCGCACAATATCGTGCCTTTCAGCGTGAAGCGTGAGGTGACCGACATTCTTGAAGGAGCGCGTGTTAGCGGAAAGAATACGCAGAAAGGTGCGGTAAAGAATGGAAGGCTTAGAACTACTGCCGGACTAAGTCTGGACGATTTGGAGAAGCAGATCCTTACATTGGAAAAGCAAATGTTCCTGCACGCGAAAGAATTGGAATTTGAAGAAGCGGCACAGCTGCGTGACCGGATTGAAGAGCTTCGACAACAGTTTGTAAGGAGTTGAATCAAATCAAGATCATTGAAGTAAATCAGGTGAGCTGATAAATTATCGCCGGCGTGAATCACGAGCAGCATACATGGAGTAATGCGTGGTTCCCCGAACCTAACAGATGGCCGGGGTAAGTTAGGAATGTAGCTCAGTTGGTTAGAGCATCGTCTCGACAAGGCGAGGGTCGTCGGTTCGAATCCGACCATTCCTACCAACTTATTTTTATGAGGCTCCGCATACAGAATTACCGCAGTTACCTCCAAGAAATAGCAGCAAGTTATCTGACGTTCCCGGGTTGGACATACCCTAACGGTGATCAGTCAAGACTATATTTAAAGGTGCGCGGTGTAGGACTATCCCCTTGCCTCTTTCATTGGCTTAAGACTGAGGTTATAAAATTTCTCACCTGCGATTCAAATGTCGCGACGCTTGGATCTCTCGCTGGAAAAAACCTGTTGAGAAAGTGTGTTCAGAAAGATGACGAATCTCATGTTTTTGCTATAATCCGCGTCCTTGCTTGATATGACGGAGATTTTGTATCAAAGAAAATTCTAAGCGGTCACGAATAAATGAGGAAATTGACGTACCGCAGGTACGATTAATTGGCGCNGATGGAGAGCAGGTGGGNATAGTNCCCATNTCCCAGGCGATACAAGCAGCCCAGGATGCTAAGTTGGATCTTGTGGAGATTGCACCTCAGGCCAGCCCAGTAGTCTGTAAGATTCTGGATTATGGCAAGCACGTATTTGAGGCCAAAAAGGGTAAGGCNGCGGCAAAAAAGAAACAACGTCGTATGCAGGTAAAAGAAATGAAGTTCCGACCAGGAACGGAAGAGGGGGATTATCAGGTCAAACTACGCAACCTGACACGTTTCCTTAATGATGGGGATAANGCCAAGGTGACACTCAGGTTTAGAGGTCGAGAGATGGCGCACCAAGAACTTGGTATGGANCTATTGAAGCGGATCGAAATTGATCTGGCGGAAATAGGCACAGTTGAAATGTTTCCGAAAATGGAAGGCAGGCAACTGACCATGGTGTTGGCCCCCAACGGCAAAAAGAAAGGTATGACAAGTCCCAACACAGAGCAGTCTGCGGAAGGCTAGATTCAGCAAAACCGAACGGGGTAAGAGCCTTTGATCTCTGCCCCCTCTTTTTGTTCAGAATTAAACTATTAACAGAATAGCGGAGTAGTACAATGCCGAAAATGAAAACACAAAGCGGTGCGGCCAAGCGGTTTCGAAAAACAGCCAAAGGCTATAAACATCGTCAGTCCTTCAGGAATCATATCTTGACGAAAAAAAGCGCGAAGCGTAAGCGTCATCTGCGCAGCATGAAAGATGTTGCTTCAGCTGATGTGCCCCTTATTAAACGTCTTTTGGGCGATTAGCGCGAATAATGCTTTGAAGCAGCCGAAAGTCTTGGTCTAAAGTAACAAGGTTTACCAAATTATTTTAGGCTGGAAAGTGATTATTAAACAGGTTCGTTAGGGAGATTCCAATGCCCAGAGTAAAACGAGGTGTCACCGCACACCGTCGTCATAAAAAAGTCCTCAAGTCGGCCAAAGGTTATTATGGTGCGCGATCACGAGTTGTTAGAGTAGCTAAACAGGCTGTCACTAAAGCCGGTCAGTANGCGTACCGAGATCGAAAGGTTCGNAAAAGAATGTTTCGCGCGCTATGGATCCAAAGAATCAATGCGGCGGCCCGCGAGTGCGGTATGTCTTACAGCCGTATGATTGATGGTCTGAAGAAACAGAATATTGAAATCGATCGACGTGTACTGGCTGATCTTGCTGTACATGAGAAAGAAGCATTTGCAGCGCTTGCTGAGAAAGCTAAAGAAGCGAACGTCGCTTGATTTTTCTATGGACTTCTATCTGTTTGCTCGTTTCCTGATTGAGTTTTTGGCTGCTCAACTCGGCAGCGGCAACAGAAACTCGTACAGAAAATTGTATGGATGAACTTAAGCACATCAAATCAAAGGCGCTTAGTGAAATTGCTTCAGCGATGGCGCTGCCCGAGCTCGACGAGGTCCGTGTCAGATATCTTGGCAAAAAGGGCGAATTGACTGGGTTGCTTAAAGGCCTGGGTAAATTGCCGGTAGAAGAGCGACCGGCCGCCGGTGCCGAAATCAATAAGACCAAAGATCTAATCCAGGATACGTTAGTTCTCAGAAAAGAGGTGCTCGATAGTGCGCTTATCGATGTCCAGCTGGCCGCTGAAACGATTGATGTTACTTTGCCAGGCCGGCGCTCGGATGTCGGGGCTTTGCACCCTGTCACTCGGGTGCTGCGGCGCATGGAAGCTTTTTTTGAAAGCGTCGGTTATGAGGTNGTTGAAGGACCCGAGATCGAAGACGATTACCATAACTTTGAGGCGCTCAANCTGCCAGCGCATCACCCTGCTCGCGCAATGCATGACACTTTNTACTTCAACCCCGAAATATTGCTTCGGACCCATACGTCTTCTGTGCAGGTCAGAGTGATGGAAACGCGAGAGCCACCTATTCGTATCATATGTCCGGGCCGCGTCTATAGGGTGGATCCGCCGGATCCCTCACATCTGCCTATGTTTCACCAGCTCGAAGGACTAGTTGTAGACAGGAATATTAGTTTCGCAGATCTGAAAGGCACGGTGGTGGAGTTCCTCCGTGTCCTGTTTGAAAAAGCGAATCTAGAGGTTCGGTTCCGGCCTTCATATTTCCCGTTTACTGAGCCGTCGGCAGAAGTTGACGTGCAATGCGTGCAATGTGCTGGTTCGGGCTGTCGAGTATGCAGTCATACAGGTTGGCTTGAGGTGATGGGATCCGGAATGGTGCATCCCAAAGTTTTGGAATATTCGGGTATTGATTCTGAGGAATACACTGGTTTTGCTTTTGGCATGGGACCGGATCGTCTAGCGATGTTGCGGTACGGCGTTGATGATTTGAGGCACTATCTAGATAACGACNTGCGTTTCCTAAGGCAGTTCACTTGAAATTTTCAGAAGCNTGGCTCAGGGAGCTAGTTAATCCCAATATATCGACCCAAGTCCTGGTGGATCAGCTCACTATGGCCGGTTTGGAAGTTGATGGCTTCCAACCGGTTGCAGTTGAATTCACTGATGTTGTCGTGGGTGAAATTTTGGCGGTGGAAACACATCCTGGTGCTGACAAATTGGTTATTTGTACGGTTGATAATGGCATCGAAAAGCTGCAAGTGGTTTGTGGCGCGCCAAATGCAAGGGAAGGTATCAAGGTACCTTTCGCCAAGATTGGTGCGGAGTTTCCCGAGCTTAAGATAAAGAAAGCCAAATTGCGTGGGGTCGAGTCGAACGGGATGCTTTGCTCTGAGCTTGAGCTTGGACTGAGTGATAATAACGAAGGTTTGTTGGAACTTACAGCAGACGCGCCTGTTGGCGCCGACATACGCGACTATCTTGGCCTTGACGATGTAATCATTGATCTTGACCTTACGCCGAATCGCAGCGATTGTCTTTCGATACTCGGATTGGCTAGGGAAACAGGCCTATTAAATTCCATGGATGTTGAAATTCCGGTTTTTGGGGAGACAACTGAGGTTATAGACGACACATTTCCCGTAGAACTAAGACCTGGTGATGGCTGCCCGCGATTNGCGGCACGAGTGATCCGAAATGTGGATGTTAGTGCGGTCACCCCCATCTGGATGCGGGAAAAACTTCGCCGCGCTGGAATCAGATCTATTGATCCGGTGGTGGATATTACAAATTACGTGATGCTGGAGTTGGGTCAGCCGCTGCATGCATACGACCTTGAAAAGCTTACCGGTAAGCTGGTGGTTCGTCGATCTCAAGACGGTGAGGAATGNACACTGTTAGACGGTTCAGAGATAAGCCTCATTAAAGATACTTTGGTGATTACCGATGATACCGGGCCAATTGCTCTTGCTGGCGTGATGGGCGGGCTTTCAACCTCAGTAACAACTGAGACTAGNCATATACTTTTCGAGGCTGCTTTTTTTGAACCTGCTGCGATTGCAGGGCGGGCGCGTTCTTATGGCATGTCTACGGATGCCGCACATCGCTTCGAACGTGGCGTCGACTGGCAAGGTCAGGCGAGAGCATTAGAACGGGCGACCGAACTATTGTTGATGATTGCAGGTGGTTCGCCCGGACCGACTGTGGTGACCACTAACGAGTCCTGTTTGCCAACACCCAATGTAGTTAAATTGCGAGCCTCTCGAATTTCGCGGTTGATGGGTGTTGATATTGATCAGACTGTGGTCGAAGAAATACTTGATAGACTTGGTTTTGAAAGCAAAGCTTATGTCCGAGACTCAGAATCTGCAGAACCCGCCTGGGAAGTAAGTGCTCCCTCNCATCGCTTTGATATCGCGATTGAAGCTGACCTCATCGAGGAGATAAGCCGAGTCTTTGGATATAATAACTTGCCCGTGAGGACACCTAAGGCGTCTCTNACTATGCTTCCAAAGTCAGAGACTGCCCTATCGCTTAACCGTCTAAAGGATCAGCTTGTTGGTCGCGGTTGGTATGAAGCGGTTACATATAGCTTTGTCGATGCTGATTTGCAATCCTCACTCAATCCTGAAGAAGAGCCCGTTGTTTTAGCGAATCCGCTNTCATCTGATATGTCAGTTATGCGAACCACTATATGGACGGGCCTGGTCAATTCGTTGATTTATAACGTTAACCGTCAGCAGGATCAGGTCAAACTATTTGAGTCGGGTTTGTGTTTCAGCCAATCCACTTCTCGGGAAGTGNTGGTNTTTGAGGAGATTATTCAGGTCGGCAAGCTCGCGGGTGTAGCTTGTGGTCGTCGCGAAACAGAAAATTGGGCAAATTCTCCTGAATTTATAGATTTTTATGATGTTAAAGGTGATCTGGAAAGTATTTTCGCTCTTGTCGGGGAGCCCGAAGACTTTTCTCTTCTTGCTGGTGAACATCCTGGGCTGCACCCTGGTCAGACAGCGAAAATTGAGAAAAATTCTCAGATTGTTGGGTATGTCGGACTTTTGGACCCTAGAATCCAGAAAAAACTGGATTGTCGATATCCNATATTTCTTTTTGAGATAGAAACCAACTCACTTATTTCTGAAACTCTTACTCAGCACACAGCGCTTTCGCGATTTCCAGAAGTCAGGCGAGATATCGCAATTTTGGTTAAACAGACCACGTCAGCGGAGGAAGTTAGGTCGTCAATCATAGCCGCTGCCGACGAAACGCTTGTAAACCTAAAGTTGTTTGACGTATATCAGGGCAAAGGTATTGATCCTAATAGAAAAAGTATGGCGATGGGCTTGACCTTCAGAGATGCTTCACGCACTCTTACAGATGATGAGATCAATAATTCGATGAATACGATTGTATCTTCTTTGGAGACAGGGCTGGGTGCCAGTCTTAGGAACTAGCAGATGGGGGCTTTAACTAAGGCCGAAATGGCCGAGAAGCTGTTTGAAGAACTTGGTCTGAACAAGCGCGAAGCGAAAGAAGTCGTTGAGCTCTTCTTTGAAGAGGTGCGTGCTTCTCTCGAGGCCAATGAGCAAGTCAAATTGTCTGGTTTTGGCAATTTCGATCTACGTGACAAAAGTCAGCGCCCGGGTCGGAATCCGAAAACGGGAGAGGAAATCCCAATCACTGCCAGACGTGTGGTCACATTTCGGCCAGGACAGAAACTCAAAGCTAGAGTGGAAGCGTATGTTGGACCCAGATCATAACGCTGAACTTCCTCCCATACCCGGTAAGCGCTACTTCACCATTGGAGAGGTAAGTGCGCTTTGCGCCGTTAAACCTCATGTTCTGCGTTACTGGGAACAAGAATTTCCTCAACTTAAACCGGTCAAGCGTCGTGGTAATCGACGTTACTACCAGCGCCAAGACGTGCTAATGATTCGTCAGATCCGTTCTCTTCTTTATGATCAAGGTTTTACTATAGGAGGTGCCAGACAGCGTTTATCCGGCGAAGAACAAAAGGGTGATGCTACTCAATATAAGCAGTTGATCCATCAGATGATAGCAGAGTTGGAAGACGTGTTAGGTGCCCTTAAGAATTGACAGAGAATCTACATTTCGGGTGACAATTCACTTCATGCGACAAACCTGTAAAATGCTCGTTCTATTTGTCGGGGCGTAGCGCAGTCTGGTAGCGCACCACACTGGGGGTGTGGTGGTCGTAGGTTCAAATCCTGCCGTCCCGACCATTTCCCTTACTAGTGACCAAGTAACATCCCGTTGTACAATTGATGGTGCTTGTTTGATTAACTGCAGCTAGCGGCCGAGCTCTGGTTGAAGCAAGCTGTGTTTGAATTCGTTACCTCTGCAGGGCTGATCATTCAGTCTTTCAGGTTGACCTCTCCCTTGCCGAAGATTACAGGTGATTCTCGCTAACAAAGCCACCTTCGCTCAAATTGGCGTA
>NZNP01000030.1 GCA_002694945.1 Gammaproteobacteria bacterium | reverse complement strand
CTCTCCAAATCTAAGTACAACTCCCCGTTCTTGCTGATCGACAGTGTAGACCCCCAAGACAAGATAAATTATGAGTGCAATAGCTGCCGCGAGGCCAATTAATGTTTTGTTTAAGCCGCCTGAGGAACTTCCGCCAGAGGCGCTGCCGCCTCTACCTCCACCAAACATCTGGGAAAGGTTCTGCTGCAACTTGCGGAAAGCCTCATCAAGATCAGGCGGTCCTTCGTTGTCTCTATTACCCCACGGGTCCTTGTCACCGCGATTACCACCACCCGGTTCATTCCACGCCATTTTTGTCTCCCGTCAAAATTCTTAATATGGGAGGGCTACTCCCCTATTTGATAAATCCTAGAAATAAGCATCATGTTCATCGCAAAAGATCGCGCCGATGCCCTACAATTTTCCTCAAACTACTTTCCTGAATTTTCAAGTGTATTTCAATTGACCCATCTTCGCAGATGTTCTCTTCAACTACTGCACCAATTTCAAAGAAACGGGCGCGCATTCTGCCATCTTCCGGACCGAGGGTGATAATGGTTTCTATAGCATCTTCTGCCAATCTTTCGGCTATAGCCCCTAATAGGAGATCTCCTCCATCGCCAGTGACCCCAGACACCCAAACCTTTATAGGCCTGCCATCGGAACCTCTCTCAATACGGGGCGCCTCTTCCATCAGATCAATTTTGTTATAAACCATAAGCTGTGGAATCTCCGACGCATCAATCTCACCCAACACACGGTTAACTTCATGGATCCGCTCTTCCTTTAACGACGCAGATCCATCTACTACATGCAAAATCAAATCAGACTGACTGACTTCCTCAAGAGTGGCGCGAAAAGCGTCAACAAGTCCGTGGGGAAGAGCTCTGATAAAGCCGACAGTATCCGCGAGAACTGCTTTTCCGATAATTGGCAGTACCAAATTTCTAAGCGTTGGATCTAGCGTGGCAAATAACTGATCTTCAGCATGGACGCCTGCATTACACAACCGGTTGAAAAGAGTCGATTTACCTGCGTTAGTGTAACCGGCAAGAGAAATCGTACTGGTATCTGATCTTGTGCGACCTCGACGATTGAGCGCACGTTGGCGTCTAACATTAGCTAATCTGCCATTGATTTGCTTTATCCTGTTACCCAGCATCCTTTGATCAGCCTCTAACTGTGTTTCACCAGCACCGCCCAGCCCCGAGCCCGAGCCAGCACCGCGACCAGAACCACCGCGTTGACGATCAAGGTGTGACCAACCTCGCACTAATCTTGATGCCGCATGATCCAATTGCGCCAATTCGACTTGGAGCTTACCCTCGTGCGTTCTAGCCCTTCTAGCGAAGATTTCCAATATCAGACCCGTTCGGCCTAAAACACGACGTTGGAGAGCTTTTTCCAAATTTCGCTCTTGCGTGGGCGAAAGATCATCACCGAACACAATCAAATCGCACTCTCGCTCCGCGATCCAACTGGCGATCTCGTCGACCTTCCCACCACCCACGAAGGTTTTGGGATGAGGGATCTTTCGCTTGCTAGAAAGACAACCTATAGTTTCAAGACCGGCAGATGAAGCAAGCTCTGCGAGCTCTGCTGAAGTTGCTAAATCTGACTGCCGCTGGTCGATATGAACGAGCAATGTGCGCCTGCCCAGATCATGTCTATCTAGAAACAATGTTACTTAGTCCTCCCGAGCAGTCACTCGCGGCCTTCAATTACTCTTGATCATCCACAGCTAGTTTTACATTTCGGGCTGGCACAACTGTCGATATCGCTGATTTGTAGACCATTTGGCTGACAGTGTTTTTCAAAAGAATAACGAACTGGTCAAAGGACTCGATCTGCCCCTGAAGCTTGATTCCATTTACCAGAAAAATAGATACAGGTATTCGATCTTTGCGCAGTGCGTTAAGAAAAGGGTCTTGTAAAGATTGCCCTTTAGACATCTTGCTCTCCTTGGTTCACGGGCCTAAAGCCGGCAAACGAATTCACTAAAATGAGCAAACACCTGCGTACCTTGATCCAGCTTGGCTCATAACTAGACCCTTGCGGCCTTTCCGCCATCAGGTGTTATTTATAATCTGGGGTCATCATCTAATATTTTCAAGACCTCTGCTAGATTCGGCCTAGATTGTATTACTAGGTCTTGCCAGCTTCTAAGCCAAGTAAACTGACGCTTGGCCAACTGCCTTGTAGCAGCGATCCCCGTCTCAATCATAGTATCGTAATCGACTTCCCCATCCAGATAAGACCAAATTTGCCGATAACCCACAGCCCGAAAAGCTGGTAAACCCTTATGATTTTCCGAATTAGACTTAAGTGTCGCTACTTCTTCGATAAGACCGAAATCCAGCATCTCCATAAAACGGTCCTGGATAACCTGATGCAATTTGGATCGATCGGTGGGTAACAATCCCACTTCAGTCAGCGGAAAAGGGCAGGGAGCCATCGATCTTAGATGCAATTCAGTCAAAGTTATGCCCGTGATTCGGTATACCTCTAACGCACGTTGCAAGCGTTGCGTGTCCGAAGGCTTAATCCTTTCCGCGGCCTCCGGATCAATAACTTGGAGGTCTTCATGCAGAGCACTCCATCCGCGTGCAGCCGCATCTTCGTTGATAGATTCACGGATCGATGGATCAGCTCCAGGAAGTTCCGCTAGGCCGTTTTTTAAAGCCTTAAGATATAACATCGAACCACCGACTATAACTGGCAATCGACCTCTAGAACGTATTTGAGGGACTATATCGAGAAGGTCGTGTCGGAAATCCGCTGCCGAATAAGGTTCAACCGGATCACGAATATCAACGAGATGATGAGGCAAACTCGCAAGCACATGTGGATTTGGTTTTGCTGTCCCTATATCCATACCCCGGTATACTTGTGCTGAGTCAGCAGAAATTATTTCGATGTCAATGTATTCTGCGAGGCCTAAAGCTAACGCTGACTTCCCACTTGCTGTCGGCCCGGTGATGACCAGCGCGCCTTCTCGCACTCTATTATCTGCCACGTAAAAACATACTATCCAAGTCTGCCAAGCTTAGCTCACACCAAGTTGGTCGCCCATGATTACACTGACCGCCTCGTTCGGTCTCTTCCATATCTCTCAACAAAACATTCATCTCAGTAAGCGTCAGTTTTCGGTTGGCGCGCACCGACCCATGACAAGCCATCTTTGACAACATCTCATCACGTTGTTGCTCGATCCGATAAGTAAGACCGTGCTCCATAAAGTCCGACAGGACATCGCGGACGAGGGCCTCTATATCACTATTAGCAAGCATCGTGGGAACCGCACGAACAATAATCGACTCCTCTCCTGCTTTCGTCAGCTCAATGCCCAGAGAGTTGAGTTCGACAGATCGAGTTAAAACCATTTCTGCTTCTGCTTCGCTCACATTCATGGCTAACGGCACTAGCAGGGGTTGCATCTTTATTCCCTCTTCGTCCGAGGCAGACTTCAGGTATTCATAGGTGATCCTTTCATGCGCAGCGTGCATGTCAACAAGAACAAGGCCATTGGTGTTTTCTGCCAAAATGTATATTCCATGCAATTGGGCGACAGCGAAACCCAGTGGCGGAGAGCTTTCATCTTCTAATATGGTCGGTAGGCTTTGATATTGGTCCCTAGCAAACAACTTCGATAAAACAGAAGGTTTCGCTCTGCTACCAGTCCACGAGGATCCAAAACCGAACGGCATTGGCGACTGGATCGGTTCGTCGGTTAGGGGATGGTCATTTACTCTGCCATTCGCGTCTTTGGCAAACGGACCCCTTTCTTCTATTCTTCTTTGACTATCAGGTCTGACGTCAGCTAGAGCCCGATGGATCGATCTGAAGATGAAATCATGAACGTCTCGGCTTTCACGAAATCTGACTTCATGCTTGGTCGGGTGAACATTGACATCAACAAGAACAGGGTTAACGGAAAAGAACAAACAATAGGCCGGGCTTCTGCCGTGGTATAGGACATCCGCGTAAGCCTGTTTTATCGCATGCGTTACAANACGATCCTTGATAATGCGGTCGTTGACAAAGAAAAACTGTTGATCTGCCTGGGATCTAGAATAAGTCGGCAGCCCAATCCAGCCTCGCAGTATCATGCCGTTTCGCTCATCAGAAAAAGTGATAGANTTTTCAAGAAACGCCTGTCCAAGAATACTAGCAACCCGCTGCGACTCCTCGCCACCAGCGTAATGCCGAACTTGCTTACCGTTATGTGAGAGGAAAAACTCCACTCTAGTCTGGCTGAGGCTCATTTTTCGGACTACTTCTTCGACTTTTAGAAATTCCGTCCTTTCTGTACGAAGAAACTTTCGACGCGCGGGCACATTGAAGAACAGATCACGTACTTCCACTGTTGTCCCCTTAACATGAGGAGTCGGACTTAAAACTGCAGCCATTTCCGCACCACTAACCTGAGCGGCCCAGCCCTCTTTGCCCCCCGTAGTGCTCATTAGCTTCAACTTAGATACCGAAGCAATGCTAGCAAGCGCCTCACCACGGAATCCAAGAGAATCTATAGCAGATAGATCTCCTAGCTCAGATATTTTGCTCGTTGCATGCCTAGCAAGAGCAAGGTTCAGGTCATCGCAATGAATACCATGTCCATCGTCCTTAATTCTGATTAACTTCGTACCACCCAAATCTACTTCAACCGATATGCGTGAGGAACCCGCATCAATTGAGTTCTCTAAGAGCTCCTTGACCACCGAGGCCGGGCGTTCTATCACTTCACCGGCAGCTATCTGATTCGCTAGACGTTGATCCAGCAACGCAATTCTTTGCATTAGCCTGTTGGTATCTTTAGTTTCTGACCAATTCGAATGGTATCACTCCGAAGGCCGTTTATAGCCTTAAGTTGTTCAAAACTGACCCGATATCTTTGGGCTATTTCGGACAAGGTATCGCCCCGTTTGATTACATGTGTGACTTGTGACCCATTCTGACCCTGCTTAATCCAAGCCAAATAAGAACCAGTAGGCGGACTACTGAAGATCCTACTCCGAACTCCCTCAAAGATGGCTTTCGCTAGTTTACCCTGATGAGCCCTGTTGCCTAGGCGCCTCTCCTCTCCTGGATTTGAGATATACCCTGTTTCTATCAAGAGGGAAGGAATATCCGGAGATTTAAGAACCGCAAAAGCCGCCTGCTCAACACTTTTCTTGTGCAATTTATTCACCTTACCGAGCTGTTCCAAAACCAGCTCGCCCATCTCTAGGCTGAAAGTGAGATTGTGGGTCATTGAAAGATCCAATAGAGTAAAAGCTAGGTCGTCCTCTTTATCTTTTAGGCTTCCAACCCCGCCAATAAGGTCACTACGGTTTTCTTTTTCAGCCAGCCAACGGGCCGTCTCGCTGGTCGCGCCTCTTTGTGAAATAGCATAAACCGAGGCCCCACTTACCTTCGGGGTTTTAAACGCGTCGGCATGAATAGAGAGAAAAACGTCCGCCTGGCTTTCGCGAGCAATCTCGGTCCGTTTCCTAAGAGCTATAAAATAATCACCTTTGCGCACAAGAACTGCCTTAAAGCCAGGCTCCTTGTTAAACAAAGCTGCAAGATCCTTAGCAATACCTAGCACTACATCTTTTTCATAAAGTCTGGTTGGGCCAATCGCTCCCGGATCATCGCCACCGTGACCAGCATCAATCGCAACTATTACATTTCGCCTATGTTGGATCGTTTTTACTGATTTCCCAACATTTTGGGCTTTGGGTAGATCTTTATCGTATAGATCTATGACCAACCTATCGCCATATTGCATAATGGGTTCAAGAACAAAACTTCGCGGTTCAACCGCCCGAATCATATCGAAGACAACCCTGACATCTTTGCCCGCATTGCGACGAGACGCACGAACTCGACTAATTTGGGTTCCGTCCAGTTTTAACTCGCCAACATCAACAGTCAGATCAGCTTCACTGATGTCAATAACTACCCTATCAGGGTTTCCCAATGTAAATATTTTATGTTCGGCCGGTTGAGCCAGATCAAAAACGACTCGGGTCCGCTCTGGAGAGGGACGAACCCGCAAACCATCAACGCTGGTGCTGGCATATGCAACTTCCATTAAACACAAGTGCACAACGGTGATAAGTAGCCTGGTTTGGATCAGTATTGACCATAGATTAACGTGAGCGCTTCGCAAATTGTCTCACCATCCGCTGACATTGCCTCAACGCTTATATTCCGTTTTTCCCCAGATACATCAATAAAAATTTCGAGATCATGCTGAGGTAAACAGCCAACCGCTTTTTCCGGCCATTCCACGAGGCACAAACCTCCTCCAGCGAAATATTCATCAATACCAATGTAATCGAGCTCTCCAGGGTCGCTTAATCGATAAAGATCAAAATGAAAAACTATTGAAGCGCCTATTTCATAAGGTTCAACCATCGTAAAAGTCGGACTCTTAACTGCAGCCGAATGCCCCATCGCTCGCAGGAGGCCCCGGCAAAGCGTCGTTTTTCCTGCGCCCAGTTGTCCTCTNATAAAGACAGCGCCGGAGCCCTTAAGCAACTGAGAAAGATGACTACCCAGCGCTAGCATCGCTTCCTCATCAGGCGCAACAATTTTAATCACGGATTAACCAATCGCCTGATCACTGGCANAAGTTCGGTTGCAAGCAANCCTCTTTCACCCTGACGNTCTACCAAGTAATCGGCCGCCAAAGAATGTACAACAGCAGCCAAGCTAGTCGCTTCAGAANGGGCTAGGCCTTGCGCTATTAANNCAGCAATAACGCCACCGAGTACATCGCCCATACCCCCAACTGACATACCTGGGTTACCAAGGGGACAAAGAAACAATTCATCGTCAGTAGCGACTAGGGTGCCAGCTCCTTTAAGCAGAATAGTTCCACCAAATTTCTGGACTAGCTCCCGAGCAACTGTTGGTCTATCCGCCTGGATATCCCTTCGACGAAGTAATCTCGAGGCCTCTCCTGGATGGGGCGTAAGAACCCAGTCCACACGTTTCTGGGGAATTTGCGCGAGAAGATTTAGACCATCCGCATCTATAACCAATGGGATAGTCCCGGACAAAACTTCATCGAACAAAGCCCGTCCCCATTCGCCGATACCTAGACCTGGCCCAAGAAGCACTACCGTCGCTCTACTGATTAACTCTCGCAGGACATCAACATCATGCACCTCCCGAGCCATAATTTCTGGACGGCGAGCAAGGATTGCTGACACGTCCCTTGTTGCTACGCTGACCAACCCAGCCCCGGCGAAAAGAGCTGCCTCAGCAGCCATTATAACGGCACCGGTCATCCCTAAATCACCACCGACCACCAATACATGACCGTGGCTATTCTTGTGCGCATTACGGCGTCGAGGTACTAGACTCTGAGCCAGCGCCCCGTAATCCAGACACGAGGCAGATGCCAGTAAATTTGAGTAAATATCAGAAGGCACACCCAGATCAGCAAAGTAAATTCGACCCGCATATTCAGGGCCATCGCCGGTATAAAGACCAAGCTTTCGCCCGATAAATGTTACGGTAACATCTGCTTCTATACACTCACCTTGACAAGCTCCAGAATCAGCAGATAAACCTGAAGGCAAATCCACACTCAGAATAGGTGCAAGAGCCTCATTTGCTGCACGAATTGCTTGACTAAAATCCGGGCGCACCGGACCGGAGATGCCAGTCCCCAATAAGGCATCCACGATAACATCAGCATCAATCAGGGCTTCATCAAGAGCCATCTCACTGACACCGTTAGATATTGCAAACTGTAGACAATCCCAGGCATCCACCCCTTGTTCAGGCTCGCGACCTATCAGACACAAACGAGCCTCCAAACCTTTGGCAGCCAGCAGACCTGCGATCAAGAAACCATCNCTCGCATTATTACCCGATCCACATAACACNGNAATAACNCCCGGCTCAGGCCAAGTCTCTAGCAGCTCATTAACGCAGGCCTGAGCAGCTCGTCTCATTAGAACTAAACCTCTAATGCCAAGTTCTTCTATGGCAATTCGCTCTAATTCACGCACCTGTTCTGAGTTATAAAGAAGTTGCACCTTGTGGTTCACAAAAACGTCAAAGCCTGATTATATGCCAATCTATGAGCGACGTTGACTGGCAACTACTTGCAAAACATATTCGCAATTGGAGCAAGCNGCTTGGCTTCGCAGAGGTTGGCTTTGTTAATTCGGAAAAATCAGAACATCAAAGTTACCTCAANGAATGGCTGGCCAAAGGCTATCATGGCGACATGGCCTATATGGCAAAGCATGGCCATTTAAGGAGCGAACCTGCCAGCCTTCACCCGGGCACACGATCAATTATCTGTTTGCGGCTCGACTACTTCCAACGATCCACAGAACCAGATCGTGTGCTCGCCAGCGATTCAAAAGCCTATCTCTCGCGCTATGCGCTCGGCAGGGACTACCACAAGGTCATCCGCGGCAAACTAAAACAACTTTCGCGCAAAATAAGTGACCACCTAATCGAACAAGGTTATGAAGGCTTCGACGCCAGNGTCTTTACGGACAGCGCGCCTCTTTTAGAAAAAGCTTTCGCTGAACGGGCTGGTCTTGGTTGGATTGGCAAGAACACTCTCCTCCTTAATGAACACGCTGGCTCATGGTTCTTCCTGGGCGAGATATTAACTAATCTGCCTCTACCTCCATCAGAAAAAGCCAAGACTANTCGCTGCGGTTCATGCTCCGCTTGCATGGAAGCATGCCCTACTAAAGCCTTTACAGGCCCGTATCAACTAGATGCAAGGAAATGCATTTCCTATCTAACGATCGAACACAAAGGCAGCATCGACGAACCATTGAGAGAACTTATGGGCAACAGAATTTTTGGTTGCGACGATTGCCAACTGGTCTGTCCGTGGACTCGCTATTCACCAGAGTCTTCCGAGCCTGACTTCTCTCCCAGGCATAATCTTGATTCCTCAACACTTCTGGATCTATTTCAATGGACGGAGGATGAATTCCTCACCAAGACGGAGGGATCCGCAATACGCCGAGCCGGTTATCTTGGCTGGGTCAGAAATATCGCTATTGCTCTTGGCAATGGTCCAAGCAGCGAGCGCATACTCAGAATCTTAAAGTCCAGATTAGGTTTATCTGCTCTTACTGACGAACACATTAAATGGGCTATTACCCGTCTAAGTTAAAAAAATACTTTCGGTAATATTTCAATTCNTCGATGGATTCTTTGATATCGTCNAGGGCCCGATGTCTACTNTGTTTAGAGACACCNTCCGCAATATCAGGTCTCCATCGCGCAGCGAGCTCTTTAATAGTACTTACATCAATATTGCGATAATGGAGAAAATTTTCAAGTANNGGCATATAACGCACCAAAAATCGTCTGTCCTGACCAACGCTGTTNCCACACAGGGGAGCAGANCCTGCGGTAATCCANTCTCTTAANAANTCTAATGTGGCATCTTCCGCAGCATGCTCACTGATACCTTCCTCTCTAACCCTATCTACGAGCCCTGAATTTGTATGGTGTTCCCTATTCCATTCATCCATGGCCGCCAACAAGGTGTCAGACTGTTTGATACAAAAAACAGGTCCTTCGGCAACAATATTGAGCTCACCATCAGTAAGNATAGTTGCAATTTCGATAATCCTTTCNACCTCCGGATCAAGTCCCGTCATTTCCAGGTCAATCCAGACCATGTAGCGATTTTCAGTCATATAATCTGCCTACGTTTTACTGCATGTTAACTGAAAATTTCGACGGAATTGCAACTCGGTGTTGGACCAAGTGTAGAATAGCCTGATTCGTCCGCTTGGTTCCTCAACATGCTACCGCTCCTTATTGAACCCGAAACTCTGCACGAAAATCTGAACGCAGAAAAATTAATGATCATTGACCTTTGCAGTTATCAAAACTATGAACGTTTTCACATACCTGGAGCCATACATGTCAAACCCGAAGAGATCATTTCCGGCATCAAGCCCGCAACCGGTAAACTGCCTCCTCTGGGACAATTAGAGGCAGTCTTCAGCCGAATCGGCTATTCGCCAGGCTCACATATTGTCGCCTACGATGACGAGGGTGGAGGTTGGGCTGGCCGCTTTATATGGACACTAGATGTGGTAGGACATGCTTCGAAATCCTACCTAAATGGCGGGCTTCTAGCCTGGGCGAGTGCGCGACTGCCACTGACAAACGAAATACCAAAGACGGAACTCTCTCGAGTCATGTTACAAATTGACAACAGTGTTATTGCTGAAAAGTCTGATGTTATTGCAAGCATTAATAACGAGAGCGTTATAGTCTGGGACGCACGCTCTCCGGAGGAGTATTCTGGGAACCAGATTTTCGCTGCCCGAGGCGGACACGTGCCAGAGGCTATTAATCTCAACTGGCTGGAGCTCATGGANCCTCAACGCGATCTCAGGCTGATCAGCAACCTACAAGAGCTCTTGGCAGATAAAGGTTTGACGCAAAAAGANACCGTTATAACGCATTGTCAGACTCATCATAGATCCGGCTTAAGCTACTTAGTTGGAAAACTCCTAGGTTTAAATATCAAGGCTTACCACGGGAGCTGGTCCGAATGGGGTAATGATCCAGATACGCCCATTGAGACCACAGNCAACTNAGATGTTTACCAACCTGCAGAGAATTTTACCCAAACACCTGCTAAGCAGACTCATCGGTACGCTAGCNAAATCGAAAAATACGGCAATTAAAACGATCTTCATCAATGTCTTCTGCTGGCTCTATAACATAGATCTAGCAGAAGCAGAGAGATCACATAAAAAGAGCTATGAAAGTTTCAANGACTTTTTTACTAGATCCCTGAGANCTGGCGCCCGTCCGATGAGGGGCCAACTCTGTAGCCCCGCAGATGGGACAGTCGCTGCTCTCGGCACGATCAATAACAACACTCTTATTCAATCGAAGCTTCATCACTACTCGGTACAAGAGCTTTTGGCGGAGGAAACTCANGAATTTAAGAACGGTTCATTTTTGACAATCTATCTTGCTCCNCACAATTACCACAGNGTCCATGTGCCTTGCCGAGCAAAACTACAAGCAANCTCCTATGTGCCTGGCGAGCTCTTCTCTGTGAATCAAACGACNGCNGAACAATTACCNAACCTGTTCACCCGAAACGAACGCCTGATCTGNAAATTTAGTACCGAATATGGCGCGATGATCCAGGTTTTAGTCGGCGCAATGTTAGTAGCAGGTATCAAACCTGCCTGGTCGGACACAATTTGNGAGCCGCGTCTGGCACTTAGGACCGTGATGCAGCAGCACTACCAACAAGGCGAAGAAATCGCCCAGTTCCAGATGGGTTCCACTGTTATTTTATTGTTCGANGAGCCAAAACCCTTTGTTTTTGAACAAGGGGATACGATTAAAGTCGGAGACGCCCTTACAAGATAACCTCTTCTATCGATGTACATCCCAGGAGCACCATGGCCAACCGGTCTACTCCAAGNGCTATTCCTGAGTAGTCGCCAATAGACCCTGTGGATTCCAGAAGTTTTTGGTCCACTTCCATGGTCGGTTTGCCAAGCATCANTCGCTGCTGATTGAATTCAGCAAAGCGTTGTTGCAACTCATCGCCATCATCCAGTTCATAGTAGGCGTTCGCGATTTCCAAACCATTTACAAAGAGTTCGAATCGCGCGCTGACATTGTCCCCGTCCAGATTNTTGGTGATTTGAGAAAGTGCAGCCTGGCAGGCTGGATAATCCCTTACTATCACAGGTTNCTCTAGCCTAGGCTCGATGACCGAGGCAAATAACCCGTCGAGGTAATCCGAAACGTCGCCACCTCTCGCCAGATGGGTCAAACCGTTACGTTGCGCCAACATCGCTAGATCATTACTTTTCACCTGATGAGGGTTGACCCCAAAAGTTCTCATGAAAAGTTCTTTGTAGGTAACTTCTGGTACCCGATCGAATTCAACTTCAAGCTCGTGGTCGGGACGCAAAAGCGCTGCGACATGCATTAACAATGCCCGAAGATCTCCTGCCATTTCCGACAACTTATATTGACATCGGTACCATTCCAGCATTTGAAATTCCAGTCGATGTCGATGGCTGTGCTCTCCGCCTCGGACAGCCGGACAGATTTGGTAGATGCTGCNGCCGAAATTCGCGACGAGAGTCTTCATCGCGTACTCCGGAGACGTTTGCAAAAAATAACTCGGCTCTCCATCTGTTCTTATGCTGTCGAGGTGAACCTCGACTGACCCAGTGTCACGCAATAAGGGCGTCGTCACCTCATGAACACCCTCTCTGTAAAAGTAAGATCGTATCGCTTTAGCCAGATCGCTCCTAAAAATTAGCGTGTTCAANTTTACTGTTTAACGCGATTCTGATATTCCCCGGTCCGAGTGTCGACTCGAATTATTTCCCCTATATTGAGGAAGAGAGGCACTTTGACAACGGCGCCGGTNCTTAAGGTTGCNGGCTTTGAGCCGCCACNTGCTGTATCGCCCTTCAATCCNGGGTCGGTATCAGTGATTTCCAGTTCAACAAAATTANGAGGCGCAACCGCAATGGGAACGTCATCCCAAAGGGTCACTGTCGCCCTATCGGTTTCTTTTAACCAGGGAATACTTTCTTCTACGGCAGCTCGATCAGCAGCTAGCTGATCGTAACTCCCATCAGTTCGCATGAAATGCCAATAATCTCCATCGCTATATAGAAACTCCATCTCGTGCTCCATAACGTCAGCCGATTCTAATGNCTCGCCAGATTTAAAAGTCCGTTCCCAAACACGTCCAGATTTCAAGTTCTTCAATTTAACGCGATTGAAGGCCTGACCTTTACCAGGCTTNACAAATTCATTCTCAACGATACTGCAAGGATCACCCTCNAACATCACTTTTAGGCCTGATTTGAATTCGTTAGTGGANTAACTTGTCATCCTTAGGTCCTCATTCAAACTACTTTAGTTGATCATAACCTCTCACCGATAGAGATTGCAGATAAATCAACAAATCCAANAGACTCGCACAAAACCCGCTTCAGGCCTAAAAAAATANNNAGCTTTTTNCAGCNTGATTCTCAAGCACTTCAAGCANCCAAGTCTGCCTGACTAAAGACCGAAAGATATGGTCTCCAAATTAGCCTNNGACCNATTTACNCTTTTTACCGAGGATGCTGATCCACTAGGAACCTGTAAGGGACTTTTGGTCGCGATCTCTAATACCCATCAAATACAACAAGCTATCCAGACCGAGCGTCGATATCGCATGACCAGCATTCTCTCGAACAAGAGGCTTTGCATGGAATGCTATGCCCATACCAGCGATATCAAGCATCGCAAGGTCATTCGCGCCATCACCTACTGCAATGGTTTGTTTCAACGATATACCTTCATGTTCAGCAATTAACTTAAGGAGTTCTGCCTTTTTATCCGCGTCAATCACAGGTTTTCTTACTTCACCTGTCAGAAGTCCATCTTTTATAACGAGCCGATTTGCGTAGAGGTAATCGACACCTAGCCTCTTTTTCAGGATCTCGCCAAAATAGCTAAAGCCGCCCGAAATAATCGCTGTTCTAAAACCAAGATGGTTAAGCGTCCTAAAAAGCAGCTCAGCACCCTCCATCAATGGTAAGCGTTTACCGATCGATTCAAGAGCAGACGCATGCAAACCTTTGAGCAATCGCACCCGCTGATCAAGACTTTCGTTGAAATCAAGTTCACCTGCCATAGCTCGGGCAGTGATTTCGGCTACCTCCCTGCCAACCCCAGCAAGTTTTGCTAACTCGTCAATGACCTCCGTNTTAATGAGCGTTGAATCCATATCAAAGGCAATCAATCGACGAGTGCGACGGTAAATACCATCCTCTTGCACAGCAACATCAATCTCTAGATCGGCACAAAGAGCTAAGAGACACCGGCGAAAATTCTCACTCGGCTCTCCGCGTAACGAAAATTCAACACACGCCTTAGACATCAACTCCGTTTGCTGCAGGGGCACACGTCCCGACAAACGAGTTATATTGTCAATATTTAGTCCATGTTCGGCGATAACAGCAGACACTTCCGCAAGATGATGAGACTTGACCCTTCTGGCGAGCAGCGTTAACAGATAACGAGAGGCACCCTGCAGGCCTACCCAATTTTTATAACTCTGCGGACTGACTGACACATAACTGACATCTATCTCGAAAGGAGAGAGAGCACGTTCGATTTCAATCCTTAAAGCTTCGAATCCAAGAGGTATGTTCACCAGGATTCCTAAAGACAGATGGTCATGAATCACTGATTGGCCAATATCTAAAATGTCAGCATCTTGTTGACCCAACAGTCCAGTGATCGCTGATGTGATGCCTGGTTTATCAACACCCGCGATGCTAATCAGCACGAGATCATTCATAATTATCCCTGTCAACGAACCGCGTATTATCCGTTTATCCGCTATACTCTCAACCGCTCGAATCCGACGAGTTTCTCTGGAGTATATTTTGAGCGTACCCATGCCTAAATTTAAACGTTTGCTGCAGTTGGTGGCGGGTCCACCTCTATTTATTGGATTGTTAGTGTTTGTCATCCTGTCCACTGACTTCGAAAACCGAATTAAAGGGCAGCAACGTCAGTTCGGCCAAGCGACCGTAGCACAACTCTCCGACTTCCTCGTACCCTACGTGGTTGCAGGCGACGTCCTCTCCTTGAATGTTATCAGTGCAAAAATGTCTCAGCAGGACCAGGTCATATCCATTGCAATCTTTGATGACAAAGATAAATTGCTTGCACAGAGCGGCAGCGAGAGTAACGAAGGCTCGATTTTTAGAAACGAGATGACCTTCCAAGGCTCCGCTATCGGCTATGTGAAAATTGCTGTTCCGGAAGTCCGGATAGCAAACCAAGGTTTCTTGATTCTTCCACTTCTCCTCGTGATAAGTCTGGTTGGTCTAATTCGGTTTAGATCTGATCTAATTGTTGCTTGGCTCTTCCCAGTAACCGAAGGGAATNNAACTATTTCNCTAGATGGCACGAACAAANCTGATGCTGATGAAAATCAAATAATTACTNCAGGTCCAGAATGCATGCTTGTGGTTCGAATCCGTCCAAGCCATCACCTCGCTCGGCACTTTGATCGATTTTTCTCCGCAGCGGAAAAGTTTAACGGTATCGTTGAACAAACGACTCCCGAAGAATTGGTTATCCACTTTGACNGTGACAACCCAATGTATGAGGCTGCTTCAACAGGCCTCCTTATTCGGCAGCTCACAGAAACACTTCAAGGCAACATGACATTCGGAGGAACTATTGACATTGCGTCAGAGGACTCCAACGAGCAACGAAAAGCAGCCAGCTATTTGGCTTCCATCTCCGAAGGGGACCTTCTTGTTGTTAATGGCGAATCATTACTGGCAGACCGCGCCACCTTGCAGACCTTCCATCATCCTATGGTTGCCTACGGGGATTTGCAACGAATCATCGAAATCGATCACCAACAACAGTTAAAGCAGGACGCCGAAGCAATTGCAAACCAATAACCTTCAACCACTATTTTCAGACCGCAATAGTGCTACTTGATCGACTTTCTGAAAACCTCGAGGCAATTTCAAGCCTCTTCTAGCACGCTCACCCCTATAGTGCTCAAGCTCATCTATTGTCAGACTCAGCGTACGCTTCCCTGAGGTGATAACCAACGTGTCAACTTCGGAGAACACTTTAAGCTGATGCATAAATTCAAGTCTTTCCTCTCGGCGGGGCTTGGGAATATTCATGATCTTCACTCCTTTGCCACGCCCCAGTTCTGGTAAATCAGCCACCGGGAAAATCAATAATCTGCCCTCATTACTAAATGCAGCTACGAACTCATGTTTTGTGTCTAGAACGCGCGCGGGCGGAATNACAATACCNCCTTTGGGAACTGACAAAACTGACTTGCCCGCCCTATTCTTGGTCGCCAATTCACCAAAAGTAACAATAAAACCATAACCGGCATCGCTTGCTAACACGAATTTCGCATCTCTGTCCGCCACCGCAAANCCGGCAAAAACCTCGCCATCAGGCGGGTTAAATCGACCCGTCAAAGGCTCTCCCTGGCCTCGTGCTGAAGGTAGTGTATGGACTGCGGCTGTATAGGCACGTCCGGATGAATCGAGAAAAACCGCATCTTGATTCGATCGTGCCGACGCCGCCTGAAGAAGGCTATCACCTGATCGATAATTGAGTTCCAGAGCATTTACATCGTGCCCTTTGGCTGCCCTCACCCAGCCTTTCTCCGACAGCACTACGGTTACAGGCTCAGTCGATACGAGATCCTTTTCNTGGAAGGCCTGGGCTTCCTCACGCTCAACAATCGCCGAACGACGCTCGTCACCGTATAGGTCTGCATCAACCGTAAGTTCTTTTTTAATGAGAGTTTTCAGTCTTGCTCGCGACTTTATAGTCTTCTGTAGATCGACTCGCTCCGCGTTCAATTGATCTTGCTCACCCTTGATTCTGGTTTCTTCGAGACGGGCCAGCTGTCTCAAACGTAGATCCAGAATTGCGTCGGCTTGCAAGTCACTCAGCTTAAACCGCCTCATCAGAACATCTTTTGGCTTATCCTCTGTTCGAATAATCTTGATCACCGCCTCGATGTTTAAGTAGGCAATCATCAGCCCTTCGAGGATATGAAGCCTATCCAGAATCTTATCAAGCCGGAACTGCAAGCGTCGTAACACAGTATTTAGACGAAACTTTAGCCATTCATTCAGCAAGCTTAGTAATGGCCTAACTCTGGGTTTGCCATCTATACCGATCATGTTGAAATTAACTCGATAAGTTCTCTCGAGATCAGTCGTCGCAAACAGATGAGCCATCACCTGATCGACATCAACTCGGTTTGACTTTGGCACGATGACAATCCTGGTTGGATTCTCATGGTCAGACTCATCCCTCAAGTCCACGACCATGGGCAGCTTCTTGCTTTGCATCTGCGCTGCTATCTGCTCAAGCACCTTCGTCCCTGACACCTGATAAGGCAGAGTGGTGATAACAATGTCACCTTCTTCTTTGTTATAGACCGCTCTTGCCCTGATGGCACCACGTCCCGTTTCATAAATTTGCTGTATGTCTTCCGAGGACGTTATGATTTCAGCACCTGTCGGGAAGTCCGGACCCTTAACGTGGTCCATAACATCTCTTAATGAGCTTTTTGGGTTGTCGAGAAGGCGTATACAGGCACTAACTACTTCTCTGAGATTGTGGGGGAGAATATCGGTCGCCATACCAACCGCAATCCCACTACCACCATTTAGCAAAATATTCGGCAAGCGTGCAGGCAAGCTTAGAGGCTCAGTCAGCGTACCGTCAAAATTGGTTGTCCAGTCGACTGTACCCTGTTTCAACTCACCAAGCAGGACTTCNGCATAAGCTTTGAGCTTCGATTCTGTATAACGCATTGCTGCATAGGATTTCGGGTCATCCGNCGAACCCCAGTTACCCTGACCGTCGACGAGCGGATAGCGGTAAGTGAACGGCTGAGCCATTAAGACCATTGCCTCATAACAAGCTGAATCACCGTGAGGATGGAATTTCCCGATCACATCACCGATTGTTCTTGCCGATTTCGTATACTTTGCATCTGCGCTAAGACGCAATTCATTCATGGCATGAATAATGCGACGTTGAACCGGTTTCAAGCCATCACCAATATAGGGCAAAGCCCGGTCATTGATGACATACATCGCATAGTTTAAGTAGGCATTTTCGGTGTAATCAGCTAGTGATATCTGCTCAACATCACCATCCATTGGAGTCTCTGCCATAGTTAATTATCGCCCTAATGTATCTCTGCAAGATCGCCATTTTTTTCGAGCCAAGTCTTGCGATCGGGTGCCCTCTTCTTAGACAACAGCATGTCTAACAATTCATTAACCTTCTTCGGAGCGCCGACAGAAAGTTGCACAAGACGACGAGTNTCAGGTGCCATCGCNGTTTCCCTNAGCTGGATCGGATTCATTTCACCCAGACCNTTAAAACGCTGGACGACAACTTTTCCAGGAAGCTTCTCTGCCGCCACCCTATCAAGAATACCTCGACGCTCGCCTTCGTCCAGAGCGTAGAACACTTTTTTNCCAACGTCGATTCGATACAAAGGAGGCATCGCAACATAGACATGGCCTTCATCAACCAATGACCTGAAGTGACGGACGAAAAGCGCTATCAATAGACTGGCGATATGCAGGCCGTCTGAATCAGCGTCGGCTAAAATACAGATTTTCCCATAGCGCAATTTCGAAAGGTCCTGAGATCCAGGCTCGATACCCAGNGCAATAGAAATATCGTTTACCTCCTGGGAAGCAAGGATGTCTGAGGAGTCGACTTCCCAAGTATTAAGAATCTTTCCTCTGAGCGGCATAATAGCCTGGGTTTCGCGATCACGGGCCTGCTTCGCACTACCACCTGCCGAATCCCCTTCGACGAGAAAAAGCTCTCCTTGCATTGCGTCAACGCAAGAACAATCAGCCAATTTACCCGGTAGAGCGGGACCACTCGTGGGCTTTTTACGCGCCACTTTCTTGCCAGCTCTGAGACGAGCCTGTGCACTACCAATTGCCAATTCCGCAATNGCTTCACCNTCCGNAATATGTTGATTCAACCAAAGAGAAAAACTATCTTTGACAACACCGGATGTAAAAGTGGCCGCCTGTCTTGAATTAAGGCGTTCTTTAGTCTGGCCTGCAAACTGCGGTTCAGTCATTTTCGCCGACAAAACATAATTACAATTACTCCAGATATCCTCAGCCATAAGCTTAATACCCCTGGGCACAAGATTCCGAAATTCGCAAAATTCCCGAAGAGCCTCCAGCAGGCCAGATCGAAAGCCGTTAACATGTGTACCACCCTGCGTAGTTGGNATGAGATTAACGTAGCTTTCTGTGATCAGATCACAATTGTCATGNTGCCATTGCACGGCCCAGTCCACTGCCTCATCCCGACCTACCATGGAACCAGTGAAGGGTGCTTTTGGTATTAGCTCAAGATCTCCCAATTCCGCACTGAGGTAATCTTTGAGACCGTGTTCAAAATACCATTCNAACTGCNTTTCATCGTTCNTGGCAGCGGTTTCATCAATAAANACTACCTTCAACCCAGGACAAAGNACTGCCTTGGCGCGCAAAAGATGAATGAGACGGGGAACCGAAAACTTTGGTGAGTCGAAATAAGTCGGGTTTGGCCTAAAGTTAATCAGCGTACCAGTATTCCTCTTACCAACCCTATCAATTACGATGAGATTGNCGCTTTTTTCCCCATCCCGAAAGGCCATATGGTGTGTCTTTCCTTCACGTTTTATGAACACTTCAAATGATTCAGATAAAGCGTTAACCACCGACACACCAACGCCATGGAGTCCACCTGAAAACTTGTAACTGTCGCTATTGAACTTCGCNCCAGAGTGGAGTCGAGTCAGAATCAATTCAACACCAGGCAACTTTTCTTTTTTATGAATATCTACTGGCATCCCTCTGCCATTATCACTGACTGACATGGAACCATCTTTACGCAACGTTACACATATCTCAGTCGCAAACCCCTCAAGCGCTTCATCNACACTGTTGTCTATGACTTCTTGGGCAAGGTGATTAGGACGCGTTGTATCCGTATACATTCCCGGCCTTTTCTTTACCGGTTCAAGGCCTTCCAGGACTTCAATCGAATCTGCTTCGTAACTCTTAGACATGCTCTAACGCTTCTGAACCATTTCTAGTTTCGGTGTTTTTATGGAAATCTGGCGTACTGAGNCGGCCCACCTTGAGGAGCTTCATTATATTGAACAGCGGTCAAATTCCCTAGGAAAAGGCGACCTTCTCGAGCGAATACCCATGTTCCAAGCAGTGCGTCAGCAATTCGCCAAGAAATTTATTGATTTGAGACTTTTCGTCCGGTTGAAACATATTGTTGTTCGGGGTCGGATAACGAAAGCGGAAGTTTCTATGCCGTTCAAATCGGACTACCTCTGCCGAACGCACATCATGGTACATCCGAACATCAAGGCTTGGCCATCTCAAGAAAAAATCNTCTTTCTCNCTTGTAACCTTGACAGTCAACATCGTTGTGAAAGGACACCGCTCAGTAATGCTTATTGACACGGTGGCACCTTGATAAGTCGTCGCAAGAATTCCAAAGGACAACTCTGACTCAGCATCCATATCCGGGAATAGNTTACGGAGACGAATGTAATTGGCATCACATTCCGCAATGTCTGCGATCAAATCCGGTACNTAAATGTAGGGGTTCGTCATGGTCAATCCGTATTTCGAGCTAAAAACTTTATCACAATCTATGCAAAATATAGGGTTGATCTTACTCACCAAAGTATGGCANCCCTGTAATTCTGGATTTACGCATCTTTTATCTCGCTATACCCAGTGCGTAAGACAACCCTGCAAGTAAGTACGCACGTCTGTTCACTAACGCGATCGGGGTTCGTCTCTTGGTCCAATTAGACGCCTAATCAACTCAATATTACGCTGAATGGCACCTCGGTTTTCATCTAATACCTCGGCAGCCGCCACAACCATAGCAGTNCGGCGGTCCTCGTTTANCATCAGATCAAAAATGGCTCCGTGCAATTCCTCGATATCCGTAACACTACACATCGCGTTACGATCAACAAACTCTTGGGCGATATCTTCCACATTATAAAGGTGGGGTCCCATCACGACCGCAGCGCCTGCCCTTACAGCCTCTAGAAGATTATGACCTCCGATGGGAACCAAGCTCCCACCGACGAACGCCACTCTAGCTATCGTAAGGTAGGACTCAAGTTCTCCCATGACATCCAGAATAAGGATAGAATCATCGCGGCCTAGCTTGCTTGTTTGACTTAAAACCTGTGTACCGAATCCAGCAGCCTCACAGTAATTTTCAATTGAGCTACTGCGATGGACATGTCTAGGAGCTANTACAAGTAAGATATCCGGNATATATGCNGCCAATTCTGACAGACANGCGACCAAGGCTTCTTCTTCGCCTTTATGGGTACTGGCAGCCAACAAGACCGGNCGACCAGAAAGCAGTNTACGGGCCCTGACCGTCCTAGTCTCGTGATCATCATCATAGACCGCGTCAAANTTTATACTGCCAGTCACTTGAACAACCTCCGGATCTGCTCCAAGCGTCTTAAAACGCTGGGCGTGAGCCTCAGTCTGCACCGCAATAAGCGACATAGATCTGAGCATTCGCCAGGTCGTCAATGGAAAGCGAGCATAGCCTGCCGCAGAACGTGCGGACATACGCCCATTAACCAAAGCCGTTGGAATATCGCGATGAGCACAAGCCGCCATCGTGTTTGGCCAAAGCTCTGTATCGATCGTTAAAAGTAAGCANGGCCTATTATTGTTCAAGAACCGGCTGACAGCCCCTGGTAAATCGTAAGGCACATAGCAGTTTTCAACCTGTTCTCCAAGTAATCGACTGACGCAGTCACGACCGGCTGGAGTCATGTTTGTTATCAGACAACGATATCCAGCTTCTACCAGCCACTGGACCAGTGGCACTGCCGCAATTGTCTCACCTGCGGAAACTGCATGAATCCAAATAACCTCGCCAGGAGTTTCAGTTCGGAACCAGCCAAAACGCTCCGTCAAGAACCGACGATATCCTTTTTCCCTGAACGACCGTTTCGCCAATCGCAATAAGATGAGCGGGAGCGCCAAGTAAATGAGGAAGCTATATAACAAACGATACATTGGCTAAACAGCATAACTTCACGGTCTCCCCGTTGCCAATGACAAAGAGTATAATTCTCTTTTGTCTATAATTTCCTTGGGAAAATGCAAAAGATCGATATTGCAATATTGGGCGGNGGTATTGCCGGCCTCTGGCTACTTAATTTGTTAGTAAGTCGAGGTTATTCTGTTGTCCTATTAGAAAAAGAAGCGCTAGGTGCTGGCCAAACTATCGCATCACAAGGAATGATTCATGGCGGTGTAAAGTATGCATTGCAAGGCCTTTTAACCGATGCGTCAGAAACCATAGCCGCCATGCCCGCGCGCTGGCAAGCTTGTCTTGACGGATACGGTACGCTGGACTTAAAAGCAGTAAAGACTCTTGCCCAAGATTACTTCCTATTCTCCGACGCTAAGTTAACATCACGCGTTACTGCCTTCTTGGGCAGCAAGACAATAAAGGGTCGCGTCACCCGCGTCAAAAAGATAGAACTGCCCGACGTACTAAAGAGCCCACAATTTAACGGCCAGGTTTATCGACTGCAGGACTTCGTTATAGACGTCCAATCGCTAATAAAGGAATTAGCNAGGCCTTTTCACGCGAGGATCCACACGGGCCAATTCGAATTGGATACTGCTCAGGGTACAGTTAATGGAGTACGACTNNCTAATGGTACCGAGTTCGTAGCACAACATTACATNCTNGCAGCGGGTCAAGGNAATGGCGAACTGATCGAAAAACTAAATCTGCCGGTGAAAATGCAACTTCGGCCTCTGAAGCAGGTCATCGTTAAAGGCAATAGTCTGCCCAAGCTCTACGCACACGCCGTAAGCATCAAGGCTGGTGATAAACCAAGGTTGACGATTACGACACATTATCTCGATGATGGAAGTACGTGTTGGTATTTGGGCGGACAGTTGGCTGAAAAAGGCATCAATCAATCCGATGAGGCCCTTGTAGAACAGACAAAATGTGAACTGCGTGAGGTGTTACCTTGGTTAGAATTATCCGACTGTACTTATCAAGTGCTAAGTATCAACCGCGCAGAACCAAGTCAGCACGAACAAAAAAGGCCCGACACCCCTTACGTGCGTCAGTTTGGTAATAATACTGTCTGCTGGCCAACCAAGCTTACGCTCACCCCTCTCCTTGGCGATATGGTTGAAAAGTTGCTGCGATTCGCGCCTGTGAAGGATCCTCAAATCAGTCTTGAAGAACCCGTCCGCCTCGCCGATGCGCCCTGGACGACGAAAAAGTAATGATCAATCGCCGACACCTACCTGGCACTGATATCGATCTTCCCTGCCTAGCCCTGGGTACCGTCAAGTTCGGCCGCAACGAAGCAGTGAAGTACCCAAACAAATTCGACCTTCCAAGCGACAGGGAAATCGTAGAATTACTCGAGCAATGCCAGCGAGCAGGTATCGATCTTCTGGACACGGCCCCTGCTTACGGCGTAAGCGAAGAAAGGATTGGTAAGCTGCTGCCTGGCCGAAGGCAGGATTGGCTGCTGGGCACCAAAGCCGGGGAGGCCTTCGTAAACGGTCAGTCTTCATTTGACTTCAGCGCTGAAGGCATTCAACTCAGTGTCGAACAGAGCCTGAAGAACTTCCAAACAGACTATCTGGACATGGTCCTAATCCATTCTGACGGTAATGATCTAAAAATCATCGAAGAAACTGACGCACTAGACACTCTGAACAAAATGAAAAACGCCGGCAAAATCCGATTGGCAGGTATGTCGACCAAGACAAAAGATGGTGGGCTAGCAGCCATCAAGTATTGCGACATCGTGATGTTGACCCTAAACCTAATGGACCGAAGCCAGCTCGCGGTAATAGAAGCAGCCAAGGACGCTAAAAGGGGTGTTCTCGTAAAGAAAGCATTCAATAGCGGACATGCTTCCCCCTCCGACAATCTTCGATTCATACTCAGCCATCAAGCAGTGACTTCCGCCGTTGTCGGCACCATCGATCCTCGACACATGCAAGAGAATATAGCTATCGCATCAATGTTCTAAAGTTCGCGGATTTTTTCTACGANGGCGCTTGTTGAGCAGTCTTCAAGGAGACTCAGTACTTTCACTTGTCCGCCTGCCTGCTNAACNATTTTTGCACCAACTACTTGGTCAATCTCGTAGTCACCCCCCTTAACAAGAACGTCAGGCAGTAATGTTTCCAACAAAGCTTCTGGCGTGTCTTCATCAAAAGCTACTACCCAATCGACACAGGCCAATCCGGCAACCGTTGTCATTCGGCGTTCAAGCGAATTGATCGGCCTGTCATCACCTTTGAGTCGACAAACTGATTCATCTGAATTTATCGCTACAACTAGTCGATCCCCTTCCTGACGCGCCTCCGTTAGATAATCAACGTGGCCAGCATGGAGGATATCGAAACATCCATTCGTAAAAACGATACGCTCACCTCGAGTGCGCGCTAAATCAACAGCAACCCGAAGTTGCTCATGAGTCATTTTACCCTGATCAAATGGTACCTCTGGATCAACCTCAGCTCTCAACTGCGGACCAGATACACTTGCGACACCAAAATGGCTTACAACGATACCAGCGGCGATGTTCGCCAATGCCACGGCATCCTCCATCGTGCTTCCAGCGCCTAGTGCAGCCGCTAAAGTCGCAATAACCGTATCTCCGGCCCCAGACGTATCATATACCTCACGGGTTCTTGCTGGATAATGCCTTTCCTCGCCATTTTTCTGGATCAAAGTCATTCCTTCCGCCGCACGCGTAACCAGGAAAGCTTCGCAACCTATGCGAGCCATGATTTCCCTAGACTTCGACACCAATTCCGAATCACTGCGCCAATCGCCAACTGCGTGTCGAAGCTCAAGCGCGTTAGGTTTGATAACCGTTGCACCCGCGTAAGCCTCAAACGATTTAAATTTTGGATCAACATAGACTGGCACCGCCATGCTCCGTGCTGCTTTTATAACTGGCACAGGATCTCCAAAGCAACCTTTGTCGTAGTCGGATAAAATAATTCCATCAAAGTGATCTTGCGCTTTTAGTCTTGCGACTAACCCAGCTGCAATATCGTCCGCATGAGCTTCCAAACTTTGCTCAAAATCAGCCCTCAACATTTGTTGGTTGCGACTCACCATCCTAACCTTGGTAATAGTTGGCCATCCATCAATCTGCAGGAAATCGCAAGCAATGCCAGAAGACTCGAGCTTACCTTTTAACACCTCTCCCATTTCATCCACGCCCGTAACGGCGATAAGCGACGAAGCGGAACCTAGAGCCGCCACATTGAGAGCCACATTCGCAGCTCCACCCGGCCGATCTTCTGTCCTGTAAACACCGACCACGGGTATAGGAGCCTCGGCAGAGATCCTAGTCGTCTCACCAAGCCAATACCTATCAAGCATGGCATCACCAATTGTCAATACACGAGCAGTGTCAAATCTGGGAATATTCATTAATTCATTCGTTTTTGATATCTGAATTCTAACACAATCATTCTGCTTCCCCGGCTGCTCAAAAAGGGCTAATGTGCTTTCCGTGAATCAGTCCAGGCTAATCAGTTTTGAATATATGCATCCAAGATACTGGCCGGCTTGGATTGGCGTTGCACTGCTTCGTTTAATCTGCCTGATGCCTCTGAGAATCCGCTGGCGCTGCGGTAGTTTAATTGGACGACTGGGATTCCTGCTAGCAAAAAAACGCCGTCATATCGTGTCACGCAACATTGACCTTTGCTTCCCTAAATTTTCAAAAGCCGAAAAGCATCAACTAGTCAGAGACAATTTCCTATCCAGCGGTATCTCGATTATAGAAACCGCTTTAGCATGGTTCGGGAGAACCGAGGACTTTATCGATATTGTCGACATCGACGGCCTCGAAGTACTCAGAGAGGCAAAATCACAGGGCCGCGGAGTTATGCTTCTCGGTGTGCATCTTTCGACTCTTGACTTCTGCGGTGCTGCCTTAGCCTATCATCAACCATTCGATGTAATGTATCGCAAGAATAAAAATAGTTTGTTTCAGGCAATCATGACCTATGGGAGAGAGCGGAATTTCAATTCTGCGATCGAGCGAAACAACATCCGCGGCGTCATCAAACGACTAAAGCAGGGCGGCATTGTTTGGTATGGCCCTGACCAAGATTACGGCCATAAACACTCAGTTTTTGCGGATTTTTTTGGCTTACCTACTGCTACTCTAACTGCAACCCCCCGGATCATCAGGATCACTGAATCGCCCATAGTGGTCTTTACCCACTATCGCGACCTAACTAAAGGTCGGTATCGAATTAATCTGCAAAGGTTGTCTGCCAATTATCCAACAGGCGAAGATGGGGCGGATGCTTTGCTAATTAACCAAGTTGTCGAACAAGCAATCAGACAAGCCCCAGAGCAATACTGGTGGTTACACAGGCGCTTTAAAACACGTCCTAACGGAGAATCTAATTGGTACTAAAATGTCAACTCACAACTTCATCTAACAGAGCAATTGTGCGAGCAGCGACTACCACTTGATTGTATTGCTGTTCCACCCTGCTTCTACCGGCTGCTCCCATCGAACCGCGCAGCTCATCAGAACCTGCGAGCTGATCAATTGCCTCACACCATGCATCTGGCGTATCAACCAGAAAGCCAGTCTTGCCGTGAGACACAACATCTCTATTAGCACCAACATTAGAACTGACCACAGGTAAACCCGCAGCCATATATTGTATGACCTTCAGCGCACACTTACCGCGAGTCCATGCGCCGTCTGACATTGGCGCGATACCAATATGTGAACTACCTAGCAATTGACTCTCTGAAGATTCGCTCCACCCAAAGCACTCGACCTGCATGCCTCTGACATCGAAGTGAAAATCGCCGATCACACGAAGCCTGATAGAGGGAAACCGACGCGCAATCGAAGAAAACATTTCTCTATGTTTTTCCAAATAACGGGCAGTCGAGCGGCTTCCGATCCAGACCATAGTCAAGCACTCCTCTTTTTCGAATGTCCCGTAGCGCTCCAACTCCACCGACGTAGGCACAACGGCACTGGGCACACCTTCACTTTCTGCAGCACGCTGTAAATAGCTATTGCCTGCCAAAACCAAGTGTGACGACCTGGTAATGGCTCTATAGCGAGCTTGACGAGTTCTAGACAACAGCCCCGATGATCTGAGAAAGATGGCATCATCATAATCAAAAACAATAGGAGTACTGACTTTCGATAAAAGCCAGACGACCGCAGTACTCAAAAGCTTGCGTTGTACAAAGATCAAATTGCACTGTGTAGCAAGCAAAACAAGATGCAATTGACTTACTAAGTTAGGTTCATTAAATACTGTTACATGATCACCTCGGGCTCGCAGCCGATCAACGATCGG
>NZNP01000029.1 GCA_002694945.1 Gammaproteobacteria bacterium | reverse complement strand
ATATTTCGCTGGTTGGTGCTTGTTTCGAGAAAAAGAGAAATAAACTTCAGCGGCATTTAAGCCTACTACAGGGCTCCAGTCTTGCTTCATAGAGCCCAGTCATTCTTGCCTGAGCTGCTAAGTTTATTGTCGTGTGACTGGAGACATATAATACCACTGCCAGTGAGGCGCATCGGATTGCTTCATTTTACGACGAGCGTCCAGCATTACTTTGCCGGCTTCAGTCTCATCGTAGAACCAGCGCTCTGCTCCATAAGCGATTAAAGGTCCGTCAGCTATTTCGAAAGCCAGTTCCTCGTAGTAAGAACGAATGTCATGAACGAACATCATTATCGCGCCATCAAGGCCTTGTTCGTCCCAAGGTTCACCCGCGGCAATGTTGGCGAATCTCCCTAGGGTCTCAGGTATTTGATCCGCGTCGATTACACGGCCGACAGAGGTTCTGCCATTTTTCTTTAATGCTCGATCATAAGCGGCCCGAAAAGCCTGAGCCTCGTCGACAGCGGGGTGAAGATTTGGATCAAACCTCGCGGGCATCGGACAGGACAGAGGTTCTCCCGGTTTGCTCTCGATACGTTCCGGAAAGTCTTCAAGAACTGGTCCGGTTCGCTTCTCTAACAGTTTGAACGAAGCTCTTAGCACTCGATGTTGGAAGTCAGAATCGAGTGGCTGTCCGACTGGCCAGCCGAGTGGGAAATCGACGTAAAGTGCGCGGGGTGTGGACATTTTTTCTGCTATGAAGCGCATGGGCGTCAGCACAATAGTAGAGAGCCCGGCAGCTTCGAAAACGTGTGCTAGCGTACTCACGGTACGTGGGCAGAGAGGTCACACAGGGGTAAGTAGAACGACATCGACGCCCTCTGCAAGCATTTGCTTGGCGCATTTAGGGCCTGAGTCCAGCCGCAACGTGGAAACCGAATCGGGCTGGTTTCCTGCAAAGGCATAGTGATAGTTCGCGACGCTGCCGATGACACCTTGTTCGGCTAGCTCCTGTAAACGATCAATGGGATAGACACAGTTAATGTCGGCGTGAAAGCCTGCTCGGTCGAAGTTGGGGCTGTGGTGACCGAGTTCGAGGTCCCGTGCCGCGGACGGAATTTTCTCGAAGTGACTGTCATCTGGCGTCCACTTTCCAACGCCGCCTCTCTGACTTAAAGCCGCACTTGTCACTATCGCTACCTTAGCGTCTTTCAATGGAGGAGGTATATTGAAGGCTGGGTCTTCGAATACTGGTACTGGCAAAGTGGACACGTAAGTTTTCATGGCCTGATCATTGTCATGCATATCGTGTTTCCTTTTCTGTTTTGTTGACACATTGTTTGTCAATGTCTAATCCAACATTTCTCGCGCTGTGCCGATGGTTCCCAATAGCGAGGCGATGCACTTTATTATCTCAATCAATTTAGATGTATTTAATAATATATTCGATCGGTACGGCAGGGAACATTATTCTTGACGCGGAAACCCGAATTGATGNCGCAGAGCTNGATCAAGTGCACCAGAAAACTCTGGGCAGATGATTGACATATCTGCGCCGGGTCTATTACTTTGCTAGAAATTAGTAATTTGAGTCTTGAGCAGGATAAAGAATCGAAGGGATGTTGGAAGAGTGGCAGATATTTTGAAATTCTCGAATGCGCTTACGGCATAAAGAAGNCAGAAGTCTTTTTGCTAGGAGTTTAAAGACGTAATGACCTCAACCTCAAAACACTCCTTCGAGAGATCNAGGCGCATTTCGCTCCGCACCAAGCTTGCCTTCTCGGCGGGTTCGGTGGAAGAGGCTATGGTGGGCGCGGCAAGCTTCGCGACGATGTTGTTTTACAATCAAGTGCTAGGGCTATCAGCTAGCCTGTGCGGTGTTGTTTTCCTGATAGCCAGTGTTGTCGATGGCGTTTCCGATCCGATTGTTGGTGCATTTTCCGATCGTTTCAAAAGCCGTTGGGGCCGGCGCCATCCGTTGATGTTGTTCTCTGCCTTGCCCTTGGCGATCTCCTTTTATTGTCTCTATCAACCGCCTGATGGTTTGACGGAGACAGGACTATTTGGCTGGTTCCTGACGTTTATGATTCTGATGCGTACGGCCAAGACTTTTTACACCGTACCCCATGCGGCTCTGGGGGCAGAAATGACTGAGGATTACCACGAGAGAACATCGATTTTCGGTTACAACTCGGTTATTGGCATGATTGCCGCCATAGGGTTCAGCTTGTTGATTCTGCTTGTGATATTTCCCAGCACACCCGATTACAGCAATGGTTTATTGGATGAGAGTCGCTATTTTTTCCTGGCTGCCTTCGGTGCATTAGTTATCATTGCCTCCCTGTTTGTATGCACGTTCGGNACGCGTGATCAAATACCCTATCTGCATCAGCCACCGCCGCGTCAAATACGATTTAAAGAATATTTTGACGAGATTTGGAAGTTGCTTTGCAATCGATCATATATTGCCGTCTGTGTCAGTTGGTTAGTTATGTCGGCTTCCATCGGCATTCTCAATGTGGTTTCGACGTACACTTATATCTATGCGTTTGAACTGTCGACTGAACAACTCACTATTGCCCGCTTCGTTAGCTTGCCAGGAATACTTATTGTATTGCCCTTGTCGGTATACCTAACAAAGTTGTTCGATAAAAAACGAACNCTTATTTGCGCCACCCTCGTGACAGCCTTTTTTATGGGTCTACCATTTTGTCTGCGCCTGACCGATTTTTTCCCTAGTAATGACTCACCATGGTTGTTAATAGCGTTATTTGGTCCGTTGTTCCTTAGTTTTCTGGTTGCGCCACTATTGCCAATTGTTATTGATTCACAACTCGCCGATATAACTGATGATCATGAGCACAGAACAGGTCGACGATCTGAGGGCATAGTTTTCTCAATACGAACTTTTTCGATGAAAGCTACGTCTGGCATTGGTGGTCTAATCGGTGGCTTTGGCCTAGACATTATTCAGTTTCCCGATGATGCTGTAGTGGGTGAAGTGGCGCCGAAAGCATTGGAAGGTTTGCTTTTCATGTCGGGGCCGCTTTATTGGATTATCGTCGTCTTAAGCATAGGGTTCATGGCGATGTACCAACTGTCTGAAAACCGGCATCGTGAAATAGTAGCTGAACTGAGGGAACGCAGAACAGGCGAAGTCTCTGAAGTCTAGGAAGAGGCCGTCTAGTACAGCAAGTTTGATCGTCCTAACCGCGAGAATTTGGTAGGGTTTTTATAATTATTGCTCAACAATGTCCTAATGAATATGCCAAAAGACCCACCAAATATTTTATTGATTGTTACGGACCAACAACAAGCTGTTGGAATGAGTTGTGCTGGAAATCCTGATGTAAATACTCCAGTGCTGGATAATTTAGCCGAACAAGGTGTTCGGTTCAGTAATGCTTATTGTACAAACCCTCTATGTACTCCCTCAAGAGCCAGTATGTTCACAGGAAGAATGCCACACGAAATTGAGGCAATGGGGAACGGACGCAAAATAAATCCAAAATTTCGGTCTTTAGAACTAGGGAACCTATTCAAGAAAGCTGGATACNATTGTGCTTATGGCGGGAAGTGGCATGTCCCTGAGTTGTCGATAACCGAAGAGCATGGATTTGAAAAAATATGCGGATTTGATGATCTCCGTTTACCGGGGGCTTGCGATGAATTTTTAGCGAAACCACGTAACAATCCTTTTTTGTTAGTGGCATGTTTTGATAATCCCCATAATATCTGTGAACATGGACGAAGCGACCCTCTGCCCTGGGGAGCAATTGACTCTGCCCCCCCAAATGAATGGCCCAATCTACCTCCTAATTTTAAGTCAGGTCCTTTTGAACCAGAAATGGTCACATTATTCGCGAGCAATAATCCAATAATTCAAAGACGATTAGCGTTGAGTGAGGAGGATTGGAGGTTTTACCGATATGGCTATTTTCGGCTTATTGAAAAGGTAGATCAACAAATCGGGCAGATATTAACCTCTCTAAGAACATTAAACCTAGAAGATAATACAATTGTCGTCTTCACCAGTGATCATGGGGAAATGGCAGGATCTCATGAATTATCAAATAAAATGGTGCTCTATGAAGAATCCATTAAAGTCCCTTTCATTATCAAAACGCCTCAGGCCCAAAAGCCAGGACGTATCAGTGACAATTTAGTTTCAACAGGATTGGATCTGCTGCCCACATTGTGTGATTTTGCAAATATTCCTGCCCCTGATGGACTTTCAGGGAAAAGCCTTGCGCCATTTTTATTGAATGAATATCCGGATAATTGGAGAAATCAACTTGTAATCCAATCACAATTTGTAGATCAGAGTTATGGAATATCTGGACGTGCATTAATTAAAGATCAGTATAAGTATGCTGTTTATTCTTATGGTCAAAATCGTGAACAAGTATTTGATCTTGAAAAAGACCCATACGAACAAGTCAACTTAGCTAAAGAGTCTCGTTATTCTGAAATATTAAACGACTATCGCCAAACCCTTTACCAATGGCTTGTAGCAAATAAAGATCTGTTTTGTGAACATTATAGTCATCCAGGACAGCCGATTTTACCAAATATACCATTTTCTGAAGTAGAACTAAGCTGACATAATCTATTTTTCTATATATAAAACAGTAACTTATGTCCTTTATTTGNTTTAGCACTGTCCATTGCTGTCTAGTGCAATTTATGTTTNCCAGTAAGATCCNGAATAAGACCGAAAAAGACGTCNTTTTTTGACGGATTGGTCGGGGCNGCTTTATTCGATTATNGTCGTCTTACGCACAGGTTTCATAGCGATGTACGAAATTTCTGAAANCCGGCATCGTGAAATAGTAGCTGAACTGAGGGAGCGCAGAANAGGCGAAGTCTCTGAAGTCTAGGTCGAGGCAGCCTCAGAAGACTTCTGTTGCATCAAGGCAATAGTGTTTGTCGATTGGGCGTGTTTCATGCGTCAGCCAAGTTCTCTGCGTCGATTCGTTCTAGTTTGCAGACATTGAGCTAACCATTAGAGGTTTCTAAGTTGTCTCAATGTAATTGACTACCTTGAGCAATATAGTGTGGACGAGAGACCACGAAATGCCGATCCCTTGCAGGTACTTCTAGTAGTTGAGGTACTAGTGATATCTCCTCCTTTATCTTATCGCTTCGTATAACTTTGCACCCAAAGACCGAGCTCGAATATCACCGAGGAGGTCNTTGCTCATCTGATTCATGACGTAGGAAAAACAAACTCGATTGGTCAGATCTAGCGTAATCGAGGAACCGCCAGCGCCCCCCCAAAAACAAGCCTTTGTATTCTCCGGTGCACCCCAGGCCTCTGGCCCGCCGATACCGACCCCCAATCCGTAGCCTATTCCGTGCGGCGTGCCTACACCAGCGATGATGCCTTGGCTATCAAAAATGGTGTCGATCGTTTCTTGTTTGATTAGATTGACGCCGAAAGCGGAACCACCATTGACTAACGCGGTCTGGGCTTTTACAACAGCACGGGCATTGGCATGACCATTTACTGCTGGGCTTTCTGTTTGCCGCCAGCCAGGACCATTCCATGTCTCCTGATTAATCTCGGGTGTGCCGTCGACTCGATCTAAGTAGAAGTCAGGAATCTCATAATCGTCTGGCATTTCCATTGGTCCGCCTTCTATGATCTCGGCTGTCCTCTCAAATTCGGAGGGATCTAATCCTATGTGAAAGTCTGATCCGATAGGCTCTGCAATCTGTTGACGNAAAAATGTTCCCAGCGAAACGCCAGTAATTCGACGAACCAGTTCTCCGACTAGATATCCTTGAGTAATGGCATGGTAGGCACAGATGGTCCCCGGCTCATACCAGGGCTCTTGGCGTTCCAACACTCTGATTACAGTATCCCAGTCATAAAATTCTGTCTCGGTGAGTTGCTCGCCAAACCCTGGTAGTCCAGCGGTATGGCCCATGAAATGCTTAACTAGTGTATNTTGCTTACCGTTTTGGCCATATTCCGGCCAGTATTCGGTAACCTTAGTATTGATGTCTAGTTGCCCCCGATCTATCAGCATCAAGGCGCACAACGTCGTCATGGTTTTTGTCGTAGAGAACACATTGACTATGGTGTTTTCTTCCCAAGGCAAAGTTAAGGCCTGATTGCGATGGCCTCCCCAAATGTCAGCCACGAGTTCTCCTTCGATACTAACTGCGAAACTCGCTCCGATGTCACCTCGTTCCATGAAATTTTTCTCGAACTCTTCGCGTAGAGATTGAAAGCGCTCGTCGCAGTAGCCATGTATTTCCATCGTCAGTTCCTCGATAGGGGTAAGCAAGTCAAAGTCATATTTGATTGTGGAGAAAAGTTAAGCCCAAACCGCGCTGTAATCTGTAAAACGTCAACTTGCCGTTTGATTTTTCCATGGTTGNCTGGTCAATTTTTTTATAGACCTAGCAGCTTCCTCATCCTCTAATTTGTCGAGTATCGATCCCAAGTGATNTCAGATACTCCCGCTTCACGAATTTTTGCTTTTTGTATCCGGGCGGTGGCTTCTGTTTTTGGTAGCTCATCCCAAATTTCGACAAACCTAGGAATAGCAAAACGCGGCATTCGAGTTTTGAGAAATTCTATGAGTTCCTCAGGGTCAAAGTCTTCTCCGGGATTCAGGACTACTGCGATTTTTACCTCGTCCTCTCCTTGATCTGCAGGTACTGCCGCCGCCCCAGACTCTAGAACGGCTGGGTGTTGGTTAACGATTGCCTCAACCTCGAAGCTTGAAATATTTTCGCCTTTCCTGCGGATATAGTCTTTAGCGCGGTCGACGAAATAGAAGTTGCCTTCTTCGTCATACGTAAATGCATCCCCAGTGTGAAACCATCCNTTNCGCCATGCTTCAACNGTCTTGTCCGACATATTCCANTAGCCNGNNTTAAGCTCCCAGGGCTCGCCGCGAACAATCATTTCGCCTGGTGTGTTTGGGGGCACCTCAANATCATTTTCGTCTACTATTCGAACTTCGACACCTTCCCTGGCTCTACCGCAGGACTTATAGTTTTTAGCTGTACATAGGCTAGGCGCGCTAATAACAGGACAGTTAATTTCTGTCATATTGAAGGTTGTAAATACCTCTACGTCGAACCTTTCGCAGAATACTTCAACGTCGGGAATAACAGGTGCCATGACCACCGTCTGCATGGGGTTGATTGCGTCATCGGGTTGAGCAGGCTGATCAAGCATCATCTGGGCAAGTGGGCCCAAGAGTACAAGACCATTCGCTTGATGGGTTCGGATGTCTNTCCAGAATTCGCTCGGAGTGAAGGCCTCTCGAATAACGCTGGGGTTGCCAAAGACTGCGGCGTAATAGAAACCAGCTTTACCTGTGATATGGAAAACGGGGTAAGGTGAGTAGAGACTCATATCGGGAAGTCTGTCCCTAGGGAACATGCCGCTCTGCAGGGAAGACGTCAGATGGTGCCACGGCACCATTACAGCCTTTGAACGTCCTGTGGTGCCTGACGTGTAAATCAACGACGAGAGATCCCAGGGTTTGGGTTCGCTCCGTTCCCGCACTTTAGCTTCGCTGAGAAAATCGTTTTCGGAAATTACTTCAAACGGTAACGTCTCTGAGAACTTTTCGAAGTGCATTTCAGCCGTATCGAAAACGACGCAATACTTTACATGAGGCAATTGTTGGGCAATGTCGATGACAGACTGAACGTACCGTGCCTCAGTTAGTACAATTTCCGCCGAGGTATTGTTGATAACGTGGCTTAGCCAGTCGCCCTTGTAATTGGTATTGACTGGTGATTCGATGGCGCCGAGCCAGCCGCAGCCGAACCAGGACTTAAACGCATTGAAAGAGTTAGAGAATATAGTTACGACCGGATGACCCGACCTCGCGCCATGCTGCTCAAGTGCATCGGCCCACCGGAGTGCTTCGGAGTAGGCTTCACCGAAACTTAGAATGGATCCGTCTGCGTGTTGAAGAGCCGTATCAGAGTCGTTGTTTGCCGCTCTGGTGGCCAACATCTGCGGTGCTAAGTCAGGATGTTGAAAATTCATAATGCCTCCTTACTAGGCCCAGGGGTTATAACCGGCTGCCATCATGTAGTCGTTGTCCTCTTGGGAAGGTGGATTGAGGTCGTCAAACGGGTACATTGAATTGATGCCTAATAGATGGGCGAACTCCTCGCCGTGAAGATCAAGAACTTCCTTCGAGACCGTGCTCTTAAAATCGCGAATCTGTCTCATATAGACGCGTGTGAAAACCATGATTAAATTGACTCTAAGGCCGGGGTTTTCGCGAGGAAAGGATCCGTGCCAAGTGGCCCCATGCCAGACGAGCAACGAACCGGCTGGCGCCTCCAGTGGTATTGGTTTGACGGGAGCATCTTCTCTCCGGAAGTCCCATTCATTGGGGTGAGGATAGCGGCCCTTTTTCTGGCTGCCAGGCACGATGGCGGTAACTCCGTCTCCTTGAGTGTAATCTGTTAGTGTCATGGTGACGTTCGCTACTTGGGCGTAGGGAGGTATCGGGGGTGGAGTGCCATGCTGATCGGTGTGTAGCGGGTGAGTTAGGCGTTCGTGTTTCTGTTTTAAATTGCCCGTCATGTCACTTAGTAAAACGCTATTGCCGCACAAGTACTTAGCCATTGTCAGTACAGCCGGATTCATGATCACCTCCTGAAATATCGGATCTTCTTCGAGGAGTCCCCAATGTGCGCGTCCTGGTACCTCTGGGTCAAACTGCGTGGTCGCGAGTTCCTCGGCCTTGATATGATGTCCAGTGCGCCTTTCGTTTACCTCAAGGACCGCGTCCAGCAAACGGCGTCTAAAATCTACGGGGGCAACCAGTTCTGGCGGTACGATGGTGTACCCATCTTTGTCCAGTCGGTCAAGATGCTCCAGCAATCCTAAAGATTCGGCTGATTGAGCAATCTTTCGGTAGTGTGATGAATCCTTGTATTTCTCGAGACTCGTTACATCTGCTTTCGAAGTCATTGATACTCTCTATTAGCAATCTCACTAAAATGTAGTTTACTATATCGAATTAGACGCTCAGTGAGTAGATTGAAAAAAGGAGATAACAGTGTCGGATGGTTTACTGCACTTTGCGAGTCCGGAGTGGGTCGATCTAGCTCGTAAAGAACTGGAAGACCTTGTTGGAAAACACGGAGAACTCGGTTTGAAATACAGTATTTGCGAAGCTTTCGTTGATGCTCCCTCAGACATTGCTGACGAAAACGGCGAGCTTGCGTGGCACCTCTTTGTGGATGGAAAAGATGTTCAGGTTGGTTGTGGCCGGGCAGAGACCGATATCACTATTCAGGCAACCTACGAACTTGCGTTGCCGGGCGCGAGGCTCGTTTATACCCCTGAGCTTATCGAGGAATGGAAAGAAAACCCGCCTGAACGTCCTGATGATCCTAATCTCAAGACTGATGGGGATATGTCTGCGATACCGAAATACCTTGGCGAATTGCATAATCGCCTCGCGGTAGTTACCGCCTGATCAAAAAGATCNTCGAGTTTGCGTTGGTCACCCTGCTCTTGTTTTTTATAAGCTAGGACTTAGTTAGANCCTGTTGGTGGTCGGTATTTAGTTCGATCACGATCTCCCCAATTTTTGTACCAATCGTCTTGGTTGTCATTCCAGCCATCATTAACTTTCATGCTCATCAGTGTAGCGAAACGCTCAGAATTTCGATCAAGAACTTCATCTGAAATAGACTCGCGATACATGTCATACGTGTGCATGTGAGGTCGCGCAAACAGCTCGGCGATGGTAACTCGAAGACCTGGCGTATTGGAAACCCACGATCCATGCCAGGTATGCGCCGGCCATATGATCGCAGAACCAGCCGGCGCTACCATTGGTACGGCTTCGGGATTGGCTCCATCGCCAGCGAGCACTCTTTCCGCATCTGTTGGTTGTCTAAGCCTTTTATGGCTTCCTGGGACAAAAGCTAAGCAGCCGGACTCTTNGGATACATCGGTCAGACAAATGTTGACAGTTGCATTGTTATAAAACGTGGCCTGAGGCTGTGGNGACACATCGTCATGATGCAATGGTAGGTAGCCAGTCGGCAGGGTTTTGCCTCCGCCTTGACCGCGCATATGCGCCGTGAAGGTGCTGAGCACACAGTCCTGACCGACCAAGTAGTCCACTAGTGCCAATACTTTTTCTGCCATGAGGATTTCTTCAAAGGCGCGATCCTTCAATAGCATGAAGCGTGAAACAGAATATCCCTCGAAATCCTTTCCCGTATCCACATTAGGACGGTTTCCAGTCCGTTGATGAAATGTATCAAGCGCCGCCTCAAGTCCTCTAGCTGTTAAATCAGGGTCGATAGCCTCTTCTACGACGGTATAACCACATACATCCAATTCAAGCGCCTTTCGCTCTAAGCCTAATNGGCTGATGTTTTCGAGAATTGGATCGGTGACGGATGAGGCTTTCATNTGGGGCCTTGGCAAGCTTTTTGAATTGCGTGTAGTATACTACAATAAAGTAGTTCGCTACATTNTAAGCTTAAATTGTGTCTATGGNAGAGCGAGAATAAATAATAAAACCGGGGAGTGTTAATGAGAAAATTACTTGGATTGTTTGCAATCTTTTTCTTTCCAGTTGTGCAAGCTGAAGAGTCTGACGATGCAAATATAATGGAAGAAATTGTTGTTACCGCGACATATCGTGACACCAACCTTATGGAAACTCCGGTCTCTGTTAGCGCGGTAACCGACGAAATGGTCAGGGATAGCGGCGCTCAAAGCATGGAAGGATTGTTTACCCTGATTCCTGGTCTGAGCATGGCTGGAGGAGGTAGCGGCGGCCAGGGCCAAAATCGCTATACGATTCGCGGTGTGAGTTCTCAGAGCGGAGATATAGGCTATGCGCCAGTTCTCGCAACTGTAGCAACTTATATCGATGGTACGCCGGTAACATCTGCGCTAGGTCCAGATAATCAAATTAGTGGAACACTTTTTGACATTGATCGTGTCGAGGTTCTCAAAGGCCCGCAAGGCACATTGTTTGGCGAAGGGTCACAGGGTGGGACCATTCGTTATATTTATAAAAAGCCAGATGCTTCTAAGTTTGATACGGCAGTCAATGTCAGCTATGCCCAGATGAGTGATTCGGATGACAATTCGAGTAGGATTGATGCGATGGTCAATATACCGTTAGGTGACAACTCTGCGGTAAGAGTGACGGCATGGAGTTCGGAAACGGCAGGTTATATCGATAACCTGACCCCGGTCGAAGATGACTACAATACCGCGACCTCGGAGGGTGTGCGTGCAGCTTATCGATATGAAGGCGAATCTTGGTCGGTCATGGCTACTATTCACCACAGTGAGCAAGAGACTGAGGGTGGAGTCGCTACTTTTGAGCCTTTCCAAGCGCTAAGCGCGCGGATACCTGGCCTGCCGCCAAACTCAATTGATGAAGTGGACCTTTATTCGTTGGTCATTGAGAAGGATTTTGGTTGGGCAACCTTCACTTCGATGACCTCCTATTTGGACCGCACCGTCGATAGTGTTACAGAAGGTAATGCTGATAGCGCTGCTTTACTTGATTTCTTCTATTTTGGTGCGACTGCTGCTGCGGGTCATGAATCTTGTGCGGCTGCCGCCGCGGTTGGTGTTGCGTTTGGCATACCATCGCTCTGTCCTGGTTGGCCCGGCTTGTTTAACTTGGCCGGTCCTGCGTTTACCTCAGACGGCAGAAATATTCTGGCTATTTCCAATGTAGCGGACTTCACTACCGAACAATGGGTGCAGGAGTTTCGTTTGGTTTCGCCGGCTGACCAGAGGTTTCGCTGGACTTTGGGTGCTTTTTGGAAAGATAGCGAAGACCACACCGGAGGTAATCAGACTGCAGGGTATTATCCTGGCCGAGAGGCAGCGCAAGCTGCTTTTGATCCTCTCTTGCAAGGTAATGCCGCTAACAATCATGACGATTTCATCGAGGAGCTCGCCTTTTTTGGAGAATTCAGTTACGACTTGACGGACACCTTAGAGATCACTGCCGGTGTAAGAAGAGCAGATATTGAGCAGGATTTTCAACGTTCTGAAAGAGGAACCGATGATACGCCCGTTTCCCCGAAGCTAGTATTGTCTTGGACGCCTTCCGATAATCTCATGGTATATGGTGGTTATACCACGGGCTTCAGGCCTGGGAATGTTAACAATAACCTTGCCTTCTATGCTGAAACCTTTGGTCAACAGGGATTGGATCCAAGTTCTATTCTTTCGGGTCTCTTTTTCGACGGGGATGAAGTAGAGAGTTACGAGCTGGGTGTTAAGACAACCTTGTTCAGCGGTCGAGTTTCATTGCAAAGCGCCGCCTACTTCATCGAGTGGGAAGATATGATTGTGCATGAAGTTGATCCACTTATTGGTACCGGCGATGTTTACAACGTCAATAGTGGTGGTGCAGATATCAAAGGTCTGGAGCTTGAGATAAATGCCATGCTGACAGATCGCTTGAATATTCGCCTAGCGGGTGATGTCAATGACACGAAAGTCACTCAAGCAGAAGAGTTTTCTTCAACGTTGAAGGGTAGTGAGTTGATTTTTGCTCCGGATCACAGTGCGTCGATCGCAATTGATTATTCACTGCCACTTGAAAATGGTTGGAGAGTGGATTTCCATCTTGATCGATCTTGGGTTGCTAAACAATTTGTTAATTCACAGAACAGCCTAGAGATTCCTAGCTTTGAAAGGTCAAACGGCAGAGTAACGCTGCACAGTCCGGACGAAAAATGGCGAATTGCTCTTTATGGTACGAACTTGGAGGACGATGAAATCCTGAGAGGTCGCACNNCAACAGGAANCCTTTTCTGGCACAGTCCTCGNCAGATTGGGCTCGAGGTCGGCTACCAGCTTTAACGGTTGCCTTAAACAACGTCATTTGCTCTGCTTACCCCCATGGGCAGGGCAAGTGACGGAGTTTTCATCTTTGAAAATAGTACTTTGCTGAGTTTTAGTGTTGCTTAAAGAACCGATTGCGTTCTCTATTCAATGAACGTTAATCGAGTCATCAGAGCATGTTGGAAAATTGAATANGCTTTAAAAACTATTTAATCCCTACCATTTTGGATATTCGAAGCTGCTACNGGTATCAAAGCAGTCAATTAGCGCTCGCGTTCCTTGTTGATTCAATAATTCGGATTCAGCGATACGATTTAAACAAAGGTCGGCAGAAGCTTTCGACACGTTCGATGGTCGCGATGACCTCCGCTTGGAGGTTCAAGTTACGATCATTATCGTATCTACGCATCATGTCCGCGTGCGCGCCCCACAGNGTAATTGCGATCAGCCGAGCAGCTTCCTCACACTCTTTCTGGTCTCTTATTTTGAGGTCCGATGCAAGGGATTTGGCTAACAGCTCCTGATAGGCCTGCCCCAGCTGCATAAAAATTTTTGCGGTAACAGGAGATTTTATTTCTTCANGAAGCACTTCTCGGTAACGAGCCTCTGTTTCGTCTTTNTTGGTTAAGGTTNTTGCCACCTCACTAACGTACTCCTTCCAGAAGTCGATTGTNGAAACGTCTTTTGACTTACTTTTAATNGCCTCTGAGAAATCACTGAGCTGCTGTTCGTCACCGGCCGCCGCNAGNTCGACCTTAGTCTTGAAGTGCCTGTATAAGGTCTGGACGTGTAACCCAGCCCTCTTGGCTACACCCTCTAAGGTGGTCGCTTCATAGCCTTTTTCCATAAAGAGCTGCTGGGCCGCGAGAATAAGCTTCTCTCGAGTTTCGGCCTTACGTTGTTCTCTAATTGGAAATTGTCGCTGCATTATGAGGCGAGATTTTAGCAAAGATANATTAGGTAATCAGGCTTGTGCGCGACGGATTTCAAGTTCTTCGATAATTTTCTGGTGCCGATCGCGATCAATTCGGTAAAGAAAGGCAAAGCAACAGCCGAACCATACTATGGCTATGTAAAGTGGACCCATTATCCACAGAAGACCTTCGATAACAGCGGGATCGATTGTCGCGATGGAGGCATTTTCCGGGAAACCAATAAACTCCAGACCAAATCCGCCAATCAGACCACCAAGACCAGAGGTCATTTTAATGGCGAATGTACGTATTGAAAAAATCGTTCCCTCGGATCGATTCCCGGTCTGTAGCTCGTGTTCGTCCGTAATATCCGCTAATTGTGAGTCTATGACAATCGGCACCACTGGTAGAAGAATCAGCGCTGGTGTCCAGATCGCAAAAAATACCACCAGTGTCCAGATAGAACCGTTTTCGGGAAACCATCCGACCAGACGTAGACAAAATGGTAAGCCGATCAAAAATGCTGTTAACAAGATCGTGAAAATGACCGTGTATTTCTTGTCTAAAATGCTAACTAGCCAGCGGGAGAAAACAATGCCAAGAAATGCTCCTGGCAAAGCTATAAGGCCTCTAATCGCAATCTCCTCTGTTGTAAATTCAAAAGCGTAGATAAATGTGTAGGTCGAAACGACTGCGACTACGCCACCGCAGATTGCTAAGATCAGCCAGCAANCGCAGACCGATATGTAAGAAGGATTACGAACTAAGACCCAGAGGTCATGCAGCGTATCCATCAAAAATTTTCTAAAGTATGATTTCGTTCTTTCCCCGATAGTTTTCGTGTCATGCAAATACGGGATTTGGTCTGCCGTTGTAAAGGTGCAGACAAGTATCATCGCAGTAATAAAGATTCCGCCCGCAGTCGCCAATATGGCATATCGGTCTTCACGTAACAGNCCGTTTTCGACACCTTCGACGGANGGNAAAATGGCATACAAGACAAAGACGCCAAGTAAGGCATTTCCTATACTAAAGACCACAAAATTCCAGCCAAAGATCGAGGTACGCTCGTCATAATCGTCGGTTAACTCAGCGCCAAGTGCATTGTGTGGTACNGCGTAAAAAGTTTTGCCGAGGCGAAGACCCACTAACATAAACGTGAACCAGAGAAACAATTGGTATTCCTCCAGCCCACCGGGTGGCTGGTATAACAAGTAGAAGAAGATGCCCATCGGCAGCGCAGCAGCAAACATGAAAGGGTGACGTCNGCCCCATCGAGTATTAACGCTATCCGAGAAAGCGCCAACAATAGGATCTGAAAACCCGTCGATCAGGCTCGCGATGAGGAACGCCGTTCCACAAAGTGCTGCGGAAACACCAAGGACTTGATTGTAAAAAATCATGGTCGTGATAGCCGCAGCAGCAATCATTGCCTCGTCTAAGGCACCGCAGGAAAACCCTAGTTTTGTCCTAAGACNGATCTTTCTTTTTCGTTCNGACATTGGCTACTTCAANNNTAAGGGCTTTGCGTTNTGGTCATCGCTATCGAATGAAACCATCGAGGTAAGTCCAGTAATCTACTGGCGAATCACCGGCATCTAGCTTTTCCCGAAGTTCACCAGAAACGTTGCCTAGNACCTCAAGTTTAGTTATCTGGTAGGGGTAATCGGGNTTCTCATCAGACTCTGACTCAGAAGTCGCTCCCATNGTTTTNAGCATGGCCTCTGAACTTTCATANAGTTCTACAACTTGGCAGTGTTTTTCGTCAGATGATAAAAACCATTCATAGCTTAGGATGTCTGGGCGCTCCTTTTTTTGGTAACTGCTCCAGTCCCTAGCGATCTGTTTGAATTCATCCAATCTGCCCTCTTTCACGGTAACGTAGACATTGAACCTAATGGGACCAGACATGCACTACTCCTCAGCTATGTTGTTGAGCCGTGCCGCAAAAGTGAACCGGGTGTTGCTCCGGTGCACTCACCGTCTTCAAAAGTGACTTTTCCGTTCACGATTGTTTGTTTGTAGCCCTCAGATTTTTGAACCAAGCGCCAGTCATCTGCCGGAAAATCGTGCAAGCGTTCAGGTGGCAACGATTTTAGCTCATCGTAGTCGTAGACGATGATGTCGGCCGGCGCTCCTTCACGTAAAACACCGCGGTCCTTAAACCCTGCTGCATAGGCGGAGTAGCCGGAGAGTCGCCAGTGAGCCTGTTCCAGATCAATCAGGTTGTGGTCGCGAACCAATCTTGAGATAAAGTCTGTCGGATATCGACCCGTCGTCAGAAATTTCATATGGGCGCCGCCGTCCGAGATGCCTGGCAGGACGTAGGGTGAATTGATGACTTCTTCCATTTCGTCCAGNTTGATTTCGGTACCACCGATCGAGAAGAAGGTGCCAAAGTTTTCTGACAGCGAAATGTCGATCAAGGTGTCCAGCGGATGTTTATTTTGGCGCTTGGCGATTTCGCTGACGGTATAACCCTCGAGGGGTCGATTAGCTTCGCTGCAGGCTTCGCCGAGCACCATGTTGGGGATTGCCAGTAACAANCCTCCGGCTCTAGTAATATCATCAGGGTGTCGGTCTCTTTCTATTTTCCGAGTATCCCAGTCTTCTCGCAGTGATTGGCGCCTCGCAGGATCTCGCATCTTTGCCATGCGTTCATCGAGCGAGCCAGTTGTGGCTTCACGCCAGATTGGATAACTGTCAAAAAGGTTCCAGTCTTCCAATGAAAAATGCGTATCGATAGTGCAGGTCACNGCATGGGCGAAAATGCGTAATCCTTTCTTATTNCAGTCGGCTAGCCAGTTAAGAATATCCTTATAGTAGCCGTAAGTGTTGCCATGCTGATCCTTGGCGAACTCGAGCGCATTCCAGATCACGGGCCGCCCACTGATTTCGGCAATCCTCTCGCATAGATGGAAATCGTAACCAAGATACTGGATGAACCCTCGGCCCACGTCCCTTAGAACGCCGGCNAAATACAGTAGATCTTGCTCTGCCATAACGTCGGTGATCATTGGGGTGCCATCGAAATCGCGCTGAACACTGTCTTCGCCCAGGCGTTGAGCAGAAAAGCCACATGCACCAGCATCCAGGGCTTCGCGCAGCAGCTCACCCATCTTTAGTTGTTCATCTTTAGTTGCTGGCCGCTGCTTAGCCTCTTCCAGTCCCATAACCCAGGCCATAATAGGTGAGATACCCATGTAAGAGAGTACATTGACCCCTTTGGGTGTTCGGGCGACGCTGTCTAGATATTCTGGATAGGTCACCCAGTCCCAGGGCATACCGGCGGCCATGGTCGTCGCGCGGATTGCTTCATTTCTCTCAAGGGTCTGCATGGCGCGCTGCCGGTGTTCCGGTTCTACGGGCGCGAAACCGAAACCACAGTTACCAATGACGACCGAAGTGACGCCATGCCAACCGGACATGGTGCAATAGGGATCCCAAAACAATTGGGAGTCGAAGTGTGTATGCAGGTCAATGAAACCCGGTGCAACGATTTGATCTTTAGCATATATGACGCGCTTGGCTTCTGAATCTGAAATTCGTCCCATCTGGGCGATACGGCCATCTGCTATTGCGATATCGGCGGNAAATCGCGGCGTTCGAGCGCCATCGATAACTGTACCGCCCTTTAGGAGAAGATCATATTGGGCCATTGGTNTCGCCTTTGCGCAGTTCTAACTAGATGTAGCAGACTACACTCAATGTACACAGGCGATTACTGGTAATCAACCGGTTTTCGTTGCCACCGAGTGCTCAGTCAGGAGCTTCCCGCTACTGTCCCGATAGATCAGTTCTGGTTCGTTCAGATCAACCATTGGTAATAGGTTCTTCTCGATATAGTAGTCACCCGAGTAATGCCAGGGTATTCGATTACCCTGACAGGGTAACTGAGGAAGAGCTCTTTTGATGTAACCAGGCGTGTACTTATGCTCTTCTATCCAAGGGAGTCGGGGCATGTCTTTGTCCTGCGGTAAAAGCGTGGGTGTGCAGGATGAGGCGTCGAGGGTATGCAGGTGATTCAATAGGCGGCAAATGAAATCACAGATGATTTCAACGCGTATGGTATAGGTTGTACGGAAGTAGCCGAACATCTGTGCCATGTTCGGTACACCCTCCGTCATGATGCCTCGATAGGTGAACGATTCGTTGTAGGTCAGTGGTTTGCCGTCAATGATAAATTTGATATCGCCAAGTGAACATGGCTGAAACCCTGTGGCAGTGACAATCAGATCAGCTTCCAGTAGTTCGCCCGATTGAGTCAGAATTCCTTTTTCGGTGAATCTGTCGACGTGGTCTGTCACCATGGTCACTCGGCCATCTCTGATCGCCTTAAACAAATCGCCATCGGGTGTGTAAAGCAGTCGCTGGTCCCAGGGTAGGTAGGCGGGTGTGAAGTGCCTCATATCAAAGCCTTCAGGTAGTAATGGTTTGAGTGCATCGATCATTGCGGCCTTAACAGCNTCGGGNTCTTTTTCCGTTGCCTCGTAAAANTCTCTTGCCATTTTCAATGCGTTGCGGCGTAAGACTTCATGGATCCACTCTTCGGGAATTTCGAGCTCGCGGAGCTGATCACCGAGTTCATTGCGGTTTTCGCCGCCCCAGATAAATGTCGGAGAACGCTGCAGCATTGTGATGTGTTCGCAGTCATAAGCCATGTTGGGGATCAAAGTGGCAGCGGTTGCACCCGATCCTATGACGATGACGCGTTTGTTCGTGTAATCCAAATCCTGACGCCAGGTTTGTGGATGCACAATTTGTCCTTTGAAGTCNGACAGGCNGTCAAACTCGGGTGTGTATCCCTCACCGTGACGGTAGTANCCCTGACACATCCATAGAAAGTTGCAGGTATACATGACCGTTTCATCCGTATCAGTTCTTCGGGTCGTCAAGTGCCACTCTTGCTGCTTCGTGTCCCANGATGCTTTGATGACTTGGTGTTGGTAGCGGACGCGTTCATTAATGCAGTCTTCACGAATAATCTGACCGAGATACTCCAGGATCGTGCTGCCTTCGGCGACTGGTTTGCCCAACCAGGGTTTGAATCGATAACCATAGGTGTACATGTCGCTGTCGGAACGAATACCGGGATAATTATGTTCCAGCCATGTGCCACCGAAAGAGGGTTTACTATCAAGGATCAAATACGTTCGGTCGGGACACTGTTCCTGCAGGTGGTGGGCGGCCCCGACACCNGAAAGCCCGGCTCCGATGATAATGACATCAGTGTGTTCGGTGTCCGAGTTGCTCATTTAAGCATTCCTATTGATGAATAATTGCAAACAGCNTGGNAAAGCAGATGACCTAGCAAAAACAAAGAACCCGAAGCTCGATGCTGCGCCGCTCCAAACCTTTTGGTTGAGGATGAGGAAATGAAGCATGCGGGCAGGTTGTGCCGATGACGCCATTAGAATCGTAGGATTTGATGATTAATACATCGTCGGGGGTCATCCCCGGATAGTAGTACCATTTTTGGTGCTCTCCAGCGCTGACACTGAAAGTCTCAATCCCGATGTCATGCCAGCTGTAGGTATCGGCGCCGTAACCGTAGACGACAGTCTCCTGCAGGTCAGTTGTGCGCACCGTCCTGGCGTCGCAGACAGCAAGTGGGTTGTCATCAACCGAAGCGCTGATTGGACGCCAGAAGTTAAGAGCATATATATGATCGGCCTTAGGTACAGTCTCACCATGCAGCCCAAGGTATCGGTCCCATGTTGTATTGTCTGTGTAGTCCATGTGGACCGTTCCAATGTAGCCACCGCCGCGGTTTTCACCGGTTTCCTTTTGATCAGCGCCTGTTCCCCCGGCAGAAAATTGTTTACCCGGTTCACGAATAATATGATCGTATGTAAAAGTGGTATGAGCGCCTGTCAATTTCGTCGCTAGCGCTTGGCATTCCTTATAGTAAGTTTCTATGACCTCGTCTGCGTCATAGAAATTCCTCACCGCGCTTGTGCTGTGGACGAGTTCAAAACCACTCTTATGCAGACCAATATTCTCGTTTTCACGCGCATCGAACACCGAAACTTCAGCGCTGACGGGAGCAGGGCCCTCGGCAGGTTGCCGAAAATCCACGTGCCGTATCGGGCCACCGGTTTCGGAGGCAGGGTAGAAGTTCATTCTCGCGGCGACGGTACTCATTGATTTTGCTCCAGGAGGTGAGGAACANGAGCCCAACCTGCTTCGTAACTAGTATAAAACTGACTTCGCAGACTGATTCGTTTAAAGAGCCATGTACCGTCTTCGAAGACCAGTTTGTCTTCGTAGCGGGCTGCTAGCCAGACAGCTTCGTTGGTTTGCTTCAAGGTCGCAGTTTGTAAGAGGTACCAGCGACCGGTTGCGGACTCGGCGTCGTTGCTCACCTCAACAGCAGCGTTCGTCACATGATGGATCGCAAAAGACATGACATTCGGCATGTTGTTGAAGAAGCTTTGTATGGCCTTCTTGCCTTCAAACACGCCCATTTCATGACCATCCCAGACCCCATCTGCTGTGAATAATTTGGTCAGTTCNTCNGCTCGGTAACCTTGGTCACAAAGGTCACAGTAACGAGCTTTTAATAACCTGATCTGTTCAGCGGCCTCGATTCGGCGAAGACGTGTTTCTGTATCCATAAAAGGGATCAGTTTGTTCAATTAGTGTAGTATGCTACATCGAACTTCAGGAGAAGCACAATGGCACAAGAGAAGACTGAGGATCTCCGCCACTTGCAGGAGCAGGCATCTCGGATGGTATCGCTTGGGCCTTATGAGATATCAGACGAGCTTAGGCCGACAATTGATGAGCTTGAACTTTGGGGCAACGTCACTGATCTGNGTGAACAGGGGTACACGGTCATCAATGATGTCGCGCCTGCGGAGGTGCTCGATGGCTTGCGTGAGGCCATTCATGACCTGTCGAAATATGCCGAAGGTGGTTTTAAAGATCGCGGAGCCAGCATGTTGCTCGGTCGCCACCCAGCCGTTGACAGGGTTGCGACACTGCCAAAGATTTTGGCGATCGCTGAAGCCAGTGTAGGTAAGGGTATGAGAGCTAGTCAGTTCGTTGGCAGTATCCTGCGAGAAGGTGAAGGTCAATTGGGACTGCACGCTGATGCCAATTGGATTCCAGCGCCATTCCCGGAGCACAATACAGTGCTTACCTTTTGCATACCCTGCGAGGGGATGACCGACGAAGGAGGAGCTACGAGGGTAGTGCCTGGTTCGCAGGGTCTNAGACGACATCCAACCCCTGAGGAGCTTGAAGACGTAGAACATATACCTATTGAGACCCCGAAAGGCTCCGTCGCGGTTTGGGACGGTGCCGTTTGGCATTCTGGTGGAATCAGGACTATACCGGGTACTCGAACGGTTCTGCATGCAACCTACCAGAGGCTCTATGTTCAGCCGATCGATGACTATACCTACCTGCTGGAGAATGAAGAATTCGTCAGGAATTCTTCAGAAGAACTGTTAGGTCTGATAGGTGGGGAGTTGTTCTTTGGCACTGCTAATGAGAAACACGGTGTCGATCTGGTCAAATTCATGAAATCGACCATGTTGTCAAAACGTTAATATTGGAGTTTGGAGAAGACTGATGAGCGCTAACCCGGAAGACGTAATTGAAAATTCGACCAAAGGCTTTGTTTCCGAACGAGGGCCTTTTGTTATTAATGCGAACCCACCAGTAAAGGCGCCGCACACCCGAGAGGAAGTCGACGCCCAGTTTGATAAGGCAGCAGACGCGTTCGATCATGAAAGTCTCGCGGCTGAGTTTGGTTCGGAAGAGGCTAGACAGAAAGTTGCTGAAATGGTCCGGGCACTGACGCCTGGCACTAGTACAACTATGCTGTTATGGCAGGGAGGTGCCAATGGTATGAGCCTCTCGCATAACTGGTTTGGGCCAAACTTCCCGCTCTTCAGGCACAGTCATCCTCGCTTCGGTGACTGTCTTTATTATGTTGTTGGAGGCGAGCTTGAAATGGGCAATAGAAAGCTCGGCCGCGGATCAACGATCTTTTTACCGAATGGACAGCCATACAAATTCACAGCTGGACCGGATGGAGTAGAGGTGCTGGAGTTCCGGGCGGGCGGTGGTGATGAGAAAGCCTCTGGCACAATTGTTAAAGAAACATCACTCGACGCAATTCAACAGATCATCGATCGCTGTCACGAGGTCGACTCTGACTGGCAGGCACCTAAGCGCATGGGTGACTTGGTCCGACGTGAACAGGACCCAGACGATGAAGCNGCAGAATAATGTAAAGCTGATCGATTTATGAAAATAACAGGTTTTGACACGCTGCATGGCGATGCTGTTCGATGTTTTTCTTTCCTAAAAATCACAACTGATTCAGGAATTATTGGCTGGTCTGAGTTCACCGGTATTAACGAGCGTAATCGCCGCATGGGGTTGGATTCTCTGATCCACGCCATGATGCGCAGTCTGATCGGTCGTGATCCGAGAGAAGTTGAACGTATCAGTAGTGATCTACTTAACGATATAAAATTGTCGCAATCCGGACTCAATCACCAGGCCCTTGGTGCGATTCAAAACTGCATCATTGACATTACCGCGAAAGATCTGGGCGTGCCTGTCTATAAACTTTTCGGTGGACCGGTAAGGACGAATATACCGCTTTACTGGTCACATTTCGGNATGCTTCGCATGGGACCGAATGCTGCCCGTTACGAGTTAGAGCAAATTAATACGCTNGACGAGTTCGCCAATCATATTGAGGACGCCAGGTCCGCCGGGTATAGCGCGATTAAAACCAAGATTCATTATTTCGATGAAAACGGCGGTAATTATTTCTTTCCGACCTATGGCTGGCACCCTGGTGGGCCTGAATTGAATCTTGAAGCCAAGATATTTAACGCTATTGTTGATCAGATGGCAGCTCTTCGTGACGTTGCTGGAGATGACATCGATTTGATTCTTGATATAAATAATAACTTTAAGGCTGATGGTATGGTCCGAGTTGCGCGGGCCATTGAACCCTACAATCCGCGCTGGCTTGAAATTGATCTGTTCGATGCAGAGACTATGAGGGATATTCGTGATCGGTCTCCAATTTCAATCGGTGGTTGCGAGATGATTTGCACTGCTCGTACCTATAAACCATTTTTCACTCAAAGGGCGATAGACGTGCCATTGGTGGACGTTGCNTGGAATGGGTTGCTAGAGGCGATACGTATCGCCAACGTAGCTGANGTATTTGATCTCAATATCTCGCCGCACAACTTCACGGCGCATCTTTGCACCATGATNCATGGTCACTATGCGGCGATTATTCCCAATTTCCAGATCATGGAGTTCGATGTTGATGAGGCCCCATGGTTGCATGAATTTTTTACGGAGCCATTGCCTATAGAAAATGGTGAGCTGGTCCTGACTGACAAGCCGGGTTGGGGCATGGATGTTGTTGAAGACGCGGTTCGAGCACGACCACCAAGAGTTAGCCTGGATTAAATAGTTGAGCATAACCGCGACATCCAAAAAGATTGACAAGGCGTTGCTCACAGATGGCGCGACTGTTGTCCGNGGTCTCTTCGATGGCCCTACTCTAGCGAAGTTGTTGGCACTTTATGATTACTGCTTCGCGAACCCGACACCAATTGCCCTGTCGAGCGTAAAAGGCGAAGACCGGTCCTATACCGACATGCTGAACTCACATCCAAAAGTCAGGGAGCTGACCGAACAGGCGCTTGAAAATCTACCAATTGGTGAAATGCTCGCAGAAGTCTGGGATTCGGAACACGTTTGGTATCTGACAGAGGAGATTTTTCTCAGGGAGTCTAAAGGCAATAAAAACCGGGGGGTTTTTCATCAGGACACCAGCCTCGCCCCATGGGAGGGCGAGCATTGGGCCAATTTTTGGATTTCGTTTGACCCGGTGCCTGATGAGAACGGACTTGAGTTTCTCAAGGGGACACATCTTGGTCCGCAGTACGATTATGTGCCCTATGACCCGGAGGATCCAAGCAATCAAAGCAAGCGCGGTAAACCGTTCTGGGGAGATAAGAATGATCCACCCTGGCAAGCGGCACCCGACTTCGAGGGCATCCTCGNGAAGGATCCGACTGCCTGGGATATTCTCAGCTGGGGCGTCGAACCAGGGGACGTAGTCGTGTTCCACCCTCATGTGGTTCATGGCGGAGCCCCAACAGGACCTAGGTACCCCAGGCGGCGAACGTTAAGCCTCCGTTTCTTTGGCGATAAGTCTTACTTCAAGCCCATTCCACCAGGAGGAGTTGGTCAGACAGAAGAGATGCACGAGGAAAGGATCAGGCTTGAAAAGGAACGGGCGACTGAAAAACCGCTGAAAATGCAGGCAGGTGATCTATGGCGCGGTCCGCAGTATTTTCAACTAAGGTGATCGGTGCTCCTTATGACGTTCGAAGCCTCAGATAGGAACAATCCCGATATCGACGGTACCGGTATTATGGATGGGGCAGAGATTGCGCGGAGTGACGTCAATGCTCGGTTCGTTTGGCCTACGTCGAAAAATGAGCGCTTCGATCATCAAGAGGAACATCGCTTTTAGTGTAAAGAGGCCTCGTCGGAGCATGACGTCGAGATCGAAAAGACCAATATCGGAGAAAAAAATGAACGAAGTACATGGAGAGGTTGCGCCTGGTTTTGAGGGCGTCAAAGAGGCGTTCACTAACAACTTTGATAATCACGCTGAACTCGGAGCTGCCTTCAGTCTCTACTACCGTGGCANCAAGGNGGTGGACCTATGGGGAGGGATTGCCGACACTGAGNGTCAACGCCCATGGGCGGAAGACAGTCTGCAGTGTGTGTTTTCATCNACTAAGGGAGCGACCGCGATATGCGCTCACTTGCTNGCNCAGCGCGGTGAGTTGGATCTNGACGCACCGGTAGNCCAGTACTGGCCGGAGTTTGGTGCTGCTGGTAAAGAGAATATTCCTGTCCGTTATCTTCTATCTCACCAGGTTGGACTACCCTGGATTCCGCCACTGACGCCGGAAGAATCTTTTTCCTGGGAGGCGCCGATCAGAGCACTCGAGGCACAGCATCCTGCATGGGAGCCTGGCACTGCGCATGGCTACCATCCGGGAACCTACGGTTGGTTGGTTGGTGAAGTGATACATAGAGTTTCGGGTAAGACCCCGGGAACTTTCTTTGCCGAGGAAGTTGCCGGCCCACTTGATCTCGAATTCTGGATCGGTCTCCCGGAGAGAGAGGAACATCGAGTGACGAGGGTTGAATCTATTGATCCACGCTTTGATCCCATGGGTGACCCGGAATCAATGACTGAGGCTCAGCGCAATATGATCGCCGCTTCCCAGGTGCCTGATTCATTGCTTACCCGGGCTATGTCAATTTTGCCACCCGAAACCGATCCCAACAGCCGAGCGTTCCGCGCTCACGAGCAACCGGCAGGAAACGGCATAACTACGGCGCGTTCGCTGGCCCGCATGTATGCCTCCTTGATAGGGGAGGGTGTNGACGGTATACGAATTCTAGACGAGCAAATTGTAAAACGTGCCTCCACTGAGCAGGCTTCAGGTATGGACATGGTTATGGCGATGCCAACACGNTTCGGGCTNGGATTTGTGCTGAACTGGCCAATCTCAACCGATTTTTCTGAATATATAGACCTTGGTGGTTCCCTGGGTAACGAAGGTTCCTTTGGCCACAATGGAGCTGGTGGNTCATTGGGTTTCGCTGATCCAGTTGCGGGTTTTTCTTTTGGCTACGTCATGAATCAGATGCATGTCGTGACGGGCGGTGACGATCCACGCACGCTGAGTTTGATTAAGGCCGTACACGAAGCCATTAAATAACTGGACCTTGGAGAATCACACGATGCAATTTGACCTAGTTATTAGAGGCGGCACCCTTGTTGACGGCAGCGATAATCCGGCCCGAATCGCGGACATCGCAGTGGTGGGTGATACGATTGTCGAAATCTCCTCAGTTGACTCGGGAAGTATTATCGGCACGGCGAAAGAAGAAATAGACGCCACAGGCCTGATAGTAACCCCCGGTTTTATCGACCTTCACACGCACCTCGACGCTCAGATTAGCTGGGATCCTCAGCTTTCGCCATTGACCTGGCATGGCGTCACCACCGCTTTGCTTGGCAACTGCGGAGTTACGTTTGCGCCCTGCAAACCCGACGATCGAGGCACGCTGGCTGCCATGATGGAAACCGTAGAAGACATACCCAAGCGCGCCATTATGGAGGGCTTATCCTGGCAGTGGGAGACTTATGGTGAATATCTGGATGCATTGGAAACACTGCACCCGTCGATCAACGTGGCTGGTTTGGTGGGCCACTGCGCCTTGCGCTATTACGTCATGGGTGAACGCGCAGTTGAAGGGCAGCCCACAGAAGACGAGTTAAAGGAAATGGCGCAAATCGCAGAGCAAGCCGTGAAAGATGGTGCGATTGGATTCTCCACGTCCCGGCTGCTCATGCACTACTTGCCGGATGGCCGAAATGTTCCTGGTACCCATGCCGATCATCGCGAACTCATCGAGATCGGTAAACGCGTCGCGGCCCACGGCGGGCTGATGCAGAATGTTATGAATTTCCACACCGCAGTCGAATCCGAATTGGAATTGTTAGCCAGTCAAGCTAGAACCGGTTGTCGCGTATTGTTTAGCGCAGGTGCCAGGGATACACCAGAATTTAGCAATCAGCTAATCACAGCACTGGCTGCCCACCGTGAAGAGGGTCTAGACATTCACGCCGTCGCTATCCCAAGGAGCGGTGGCTATCTGTCTAACCTCCACAGCACTTTTCTCATCGAGCTTCTTAGTAAATTCATGGACTGCTCACCGACATGGCAACAACTATTTGCTAAACCTTTTCCTCAAAGGCTCGCCGCCCTTGCAGACGAGAAATTTGTAGACGCGCTGGTTGAAGAAGCGGAAGTCTATAACCGGCGGAACAACGGCGAGCTCGATAATGAGTATCGCCGCCTGCGCTGGTTAGGCGACGGCTCTCACCCTGACTATTCCGCGGCCAGTAAAAGTTTGCTGGAACTAGCGAATACCGCGGGGATCGAACCGTCGCGCTGCTGGTTAAGGATGATGAAAGAGAGTGAGGGTAAGACGACATTTAATTATCACCTCTTCAACACGTCTCTCGATAATCTTCGGGATGTAATTACAACTGACTGGTGTATGCCGGGTCTGGGAGATGCAGGTGCACACGTCGGTCAGGTCATGGACTGCGGATGGGCAACTTTCACGCTTTCTTACTGGCATCGTGATCGAAGTGTTTACACCTTGGAAGAAGCCGTAAGGCGAATCACGTCGGTACCGGCTCATGTTATGGGTTTGACTGATCGCGGCACTCTGAAAGTTGGTGCAAAGGCAGATATTAATGTTATCGATATCGAGAGATTGTCTGAGTGCTATCCGGAATTCGCCTACGACTTTCCAAACGGCGCCGGGCGCTTCATCCAGCGAGCAAAAGGCTATCGAGCCACTATCTGCAATGGCCAGTTAGTCTTAGAGAATGATGAGCTTACCGGGGCGCAGGCAGGGTCTGTGTTGCGCCACCATAAGCCTCCTCGCTAAAACATTTAGCGATTCTGGAGCATTGATCGATGAAGATGGAAGTCCGTGTCGAGAAGGTAAAGAACGAGGCAAATCCACAAGATACTGCTGCGAAGACAAGTGATCCAGAAAAGACTAGGCGAATTGGCTCTGTCCAAGACGCCTGTCGTTTATGGATCGAACCTAAGCTACGCTGAGGGCTCGATCGCCTAGTTTGAACATAAAGTAAAGGTCATGTTTGCTACTATCCATCAATGCGTATTAATGTTGTCTCTGGTTCTAGTCATTCGGGCTTCATTTAAGTCTCTCTATATAAAGAATCCCGCGGCTCAGAGGCTTTGCTACATAAAAAGTGAAACTGGTTCTAAATATAAAAAAAGGCACCAAGTTGGAGAAAAAATGAATACAGTAAAAAAACTGGCGATTTTCGGTATCGCTCTTATTGGAGCAGTATCCGTAAGCGCTGATGATCATAATGCTGATCAACAAGCTGCCTCCATGGTCCACATTAATTTGTGTTATCTCAACGAGGGAAAATCCATGCAAGATGTGGCCGACCTGAACGAAGATTTTTTTGGTTGGTTAAAGTCTAACGACTTGGATCCTTACAGCATCTTGCTGACCCCGATGGCCACCTCGAACTCCCCATTGGAGCCTACCTATGACTTTATAGAGATGATGACTGGGTCTTACGAGCGAGTAGGTGAAATGTGGGATCTCGTTCAGAGTTCTGACAAAGGTCAATCTTTGCTGAGTGGCTGGAGTGATATAGCTACTTGCGTCACCCGCTTTGCCCATATGGTTCATAAGTATCAAGATAGCGAGGCTTTGGCCAATAGCGATAATAGGGTAGTAGAGTTTAATCGTTGTGAAGCTCGGCGAGAGGGAGTAGGTAAACTCAGGGAAAGGCACGATGCGATTCTTGAAGGGCGCGATAAAAACTCGACCAACATGTACTGGGGTATTCTGCTTCCCGGTGCTGGTGGTGAATATGGAGTATTTAGACACCTAATCAGCTACAACAGCATGAGTAATTACACAAAGGCGCTTGAAGCTCGCAATACATCAGAGCGATGGCAAGCTTCGCGTGACTACAATGATAACTATGCGCAATGTGATGGCCCGTCGGTTTGGTCTGGAGTAGTTCAGAACAGGGCCAATTAGTACGCTACGGGGTTTGGTGCTGGTGCGTCAAACCTCAGGGTCCAGCTCATCCTGCTGTAAGTTGCCATCGTTATTAATAGAAACGTGGCTGAGACCTGCAAATGAGCCTATAACTCGCTGCTGCCAGAATAACCCGAGAGGAAGAACATGACTGCTATTGAAGATACGCTAGCTTTGCCACTTGATGAAATCGATGTCAGTCGACCAGAATTGTTTGCTGATGATAACTGGCATGCGTTGTTTGCCCGGCTCCGTGACGAATCACCAGTCCATTATCTTTCTGACAGTGTTAATGGTCCCTTCTGGTCGGTTACCAACCACCAATTGATTAAGGAAGTAGACACCAATCATCAGGTGTTCTCGTCGGAGGCAAAGGGCATAGCCATAGTAGACCCTTATGTGGCTGAGGAGGGCCAACTTCAGGGCAAGAACTTCATCGCAATGGATGAGCCCGAGCACAGAAAACAACGTAGCGCGGTCTCGCCGACCGTCCAACCGCGTAACTTAACGGAGTTGGAACCGCTCATCCGTGAACGCGCGATAGATATCCTAGAAAATCTCCCTATCGGGGAAACCTTTAACTGGGTGCAGGAGGTTTCGATTGAGCTTACTGCTCGGATGCTGGCAACCCTGTTTGATTTTCCCTACGAGAACCGCCGCCAGCTGGTGAGGTGGTCCGACCTAGCGACTAATGTTCCGGAGGTTACAGGCGATAACAGTATTGATATGAAAGAGCGATACGATGAATTGATGGGTGCTGCAGGTGCTTTCTATCAATTGTGGATGTCAAAGCAAGACCAGCCGCCAGCTTTCGATCTTATCTCCATGTTGCAGCACAATCCTGATACAGCCCGAATGAACGAGGATCCAGAACTTTTTCTCGGTAATATCTTGTTGCTTATTGTGGGCGGAAATGACACGACACGTAATAGCATTAGTGGAGGTGTCATTGCCCTAAATGAATACCCGGAGGAGTATCAGAAACTTCGCGACAATCCTGGACTCATTCCTAACATGGTCTCAGAGATGGTCCGTTGGCAAACGCCAGTCATTCACATGCGTCGCACTGCATTGGAGGACTATGAGCTTGGCGGTCAGTCGATCAAGACTGGCGATAAGGTAATCATGTGGTACTTGTCGGGTAACAGGGATGAAACTGTATTCGAAGATGCTGACAGATTGATTATCGATCGCCCTAACGCCCGTGCTCATGTATCTTTCGGGTTCGGTGTCCACCGGTGTATGGGTAACCGTCTTGCGGAGATGCAGCTGAAAGTGTTGTGGGAAGAGATTATGAAGCGGTTCGAAATGGTGGAAGTTGTTGGCGATATCGAACGTCTACCTAATAACTTCATTCGAGGGATCAAAAATGTACCCGTTCGACTGCATCCTCTATAGAAATTTATCAAGCTAAAGTTTTATTGGCAGGCCGAGCGTTTTCCGGGTTACCCACTCGCTTAAGACAAATTATCGGATTTGTTTTATTGGTTTCCTGATTTTCTCAAGTTAGAGAGGCATTTCTTCGACCAAGTAGAAATGCCTCTTCGGAAGAATCAATGTTTTTCAGTAGCCAGATAAATATCTTTCATGGCGTTGAAAGTCATTTCGGCGACAACCTCATGATCCTCATCGAGGATTTCATAAATGGGTCTTTCGTCGTCGTAAGGTCTTAGGCTAAATAGTATTACCACGTCCTCATCCCCGCCGCCCTCAGTATGCGGGTCTTCGCTCGCTTGTGTTGCTTTAAAAGTTCCTGCTGGACGAACCTCACGCAGTTCACCGTCTAAACTATAGATACGATGTTCTCCTTTGACGACGAAGGTATTGAAGTCGGAAGTATGTTTATGCCAAAGGATTTTCTCATTTGCCGCGAATTTGAATAGGACATCGACTATCTTTGCATTGTCATCGATATTTAGGATAGACATGCCAATATGATCGGCTGCGCTTCCATCTGGCCCTGGCAACGGCTGCCAATCGACTGTTTCTTCGTTAAAAGTGTTTAGATTGATCATGTCATCATCCCTTCATGCGGCGGCTATGCAGAGAGAATAACTCAGACCATTAAAAGGAGGTAGTAAGGATTTGTATGCTCAAACANATATTTATTTGGCACGTTAGAAAAAACTTAGACAGAAAAANATGGATGCAGATATTAGGTCTGCCTATTGTCGAAATATCTTCAAAAGATAACGAAATTGTTGTCACGCTAAAGAAATCTCAATCTTCTTACACTGTGCGGTTGGAGCGATTATATTACAACGTAAATTTCTGAACTGGGCCCTAATCACTTGTCGCGGGGCAAGAGCTATTTTTTGTTTTTCGCAAGTCGAAAGCGTTGTCGATACGAATCGTTTACTGATGAAAAAACCTACGTTAAGTCTAGAAAGCTACGAAGAGAAAGAGCTGCTCAAAGTTCTCCTCAGATTATCTGCTTCGCAAACAGACCAACGTATTGTCGCGATGGGCTCTCCCATCCCTATGTCAATCATCAATTCGAGTGTTAGTGATATTTTCTTTGCCTGGAAGGAAGGTCAACCCTCTCTTCGAGATCTCCAGAATCTTATGTGTGCTCTTGAAAATTTAAGTGAACGGATGATTGATTTTGGTCCTGATTATGAAGCTGTGCCTTTGCTTAAATTATCGAAACTATATCTCGATAAAGATTTTACTCGTCAGGCCGGTATAGAGGTCCAATTAAGCGGTTATACATGGCTGCTGGAATCCGAGTATTCGGATTCTTAACCTTACGTGAAAGTTAATTTTTCAGATTATTCGGGGTGGGATCGAATTTATAGAGAAAAAGTTTGAGTCGAAAGAACGCATCAGTCCGATGCGTCCATCCGTTGCTGATAATCCCAGCATGTTGCCCACGTTGGGTAAAGAACGAACTCTATTTCCTCTTCTGCTCGTCCGAGAAGCCAAGCCGCTAGGTTAAGGTTACTGTCACCCAGGTACCTTTCGATCACGCGACGTAAAGTTAACTCGGGATTCTCGTTTTGTGCTTGGACATCGGCTTTCCCTCGCACGCCTAGATAAGGTGGTTCGTTTGCTCCTACTTCGAATGCGCAACGGCCTTCTCGTCTTAGCGATTTGGCAAGTTTACTGTTCCTGTGAGTGACTATTCTTAGAGTCCCCTCAAGATACTCAAACCATACAGAGCAGATAAAAGGATAACTTCCGTCAATTACCGAGATGCGAGCGGGAATCTTTGTAGATCGAAGAAAATGCTCTAGTTGTTCGCGATTCCAAGCGCTCTTTCGGCTTAAATTATCCATTTTCTTTTCGCTCAAGGAGTTTGATTGGTCCGGTTAGTTCGAGTCGTCACTTGCTCTGATACTACGGACTAATGCTACCCGAAATTGCATGATTGTGAATTAATTGTTCCCTAAGGTGGCATGGTGGATGGTGTACNGCGTTATCCCAGATAAAAAGTGAGAGAAAGATTTCGTTATCGCTGCTAATGACGGTCTCGTCGAAAATAAGTNCCTGCTTTGAATCCATCAAAGAAACTAGGGAGCAAAGGGTGATCAATGTAATCTTTACCTNCGTAAGGCCGCAGATTGCGTTCTGCGACATAAGTGGTGTGATCTGCTTCGTGAACCAGAACGTGATACCAAGGNTGNTCTTTTGGCGGTTTAGAAACAGCCATTCTCTCATACCACTCCTCNCTACCAATAAATTCTTGATCGACGTCGTAGATAACGCCACGATAATGGAAACGAATATGTTCAACCTGCTGGCCGATANAGAATTTCATGAAAGATTCTTTATTCCTTAAGGGTTATGGATTGCTTTAACCTACTTGGTGTCATTGATCGCATCAAGGTAGATTGTAATACNCGATGGTTCCTNATGGGGTCGGATAGAATNCGTAAAAAAATCNTTGGATAAGTCAGGGATAGNTACGGAAAAGATGTTGCAGGAACTGTAATTGTTATCAAANTTAGCATGAAGTCATTACGAAGAAAGTGGTTAGATTCTTCTTGTCTGACCACTTCGGAGCATACTAGGTCAGAAAATCGGTCCCACTATCAGGCCCATAGTCGTTAAATCATTTAAGGTTAGTCTATCGCCGAAGAAGCGACCTGAATCCGAAGTATGCTGAGAACTCGAGAGTTATCTCCGATTTCGTTGAAAATCAAATTAACTTTTTAACCGAGCCTATGAACTATATTTGGGAACTACACTCGCACTTCAGCGTTTCTTTCACTAATCTGATAAGAGCTATGAACCGGCTACTTTTGGTGGATATCGATGACTAGGCCAACATCCGGACCATTAAGCTGGCGAGTGCGCTTGATGTTTGCTGCGGGGCAGATACCCGAGGGTGTGCAATCCACATCGTTTGGTTTCTTTTTGCTCTTTTTCTATAACCAGGTACTTGGACTTTCAGGTTTCATGACTAGCNTGGCGATTGTTGTCGCGCTTCTGGTCGATGCTATTAGTGATCCGGTTATAGGATCTTGGTCCGACAGTCTTAGAAGTCGTTGGGGCAGGAGGCATCCTTTCATGTATGCAGGAGCTATTCCNTTTGCGATNAGTTTTTATTTGCTCTTTGCTCCGCCTGCCGGCATGACTGAATTGCAAACTTTTGCTTGGTTAGTGGTTTTCTCGGTACTTACGAGGACGACGCAATCCGTGTATTCCATTCCTCACAGCTCTTTGACTGCTGAACTTTCGCCTGACTATCAGGAGAGAACATTGCTGTCTTCATTGAGATCTTTATTGCAATCGATGGGCAACTTGATGGTGTTTCTGATCGGTTTTCAAATTTTTTTTGATGCTACGCCGGAATATCCAGTTGGTCAGCTAAATCCTGATGCTTATCCGAATTTTTCNTTGTTCTTCTCNGTAATCATTTTTTTTGGAGTAGCACTCACAGCTTCCGGAACCCACAGCTATNTACCCCATCTNCCGAAGGCCAATGAAGATTCTAGAGGTTTCAGCTTAATTCGAGTGGTTCGTGAAGCCTTAATGGCATTCAGTTTCAGATCATTCAAGTCTGTTGTTCTAACCGCGGTTTTGTTTGGTATGACGATGGGTATGGTCTCCGCGTTATCGATTTACCTTGGTACTCTTTACTTTCAATTTAGTTTGGAACTGATCGGGCTGAGTTTTCCAGCGTCCATTGCGGGCAGCTTTATTGGAGCGGCGCTTGCTACTCCTTTGGGTCGCCTATTCGATGAAAAGAAAACACTGCTCATTATCGGTCTGATGTGGTTCGGTCTCTGGAACACATTACCGATAATATTGAGTCTGCTTGATCTTTTTCTAAAGCCTGGTGATCCGATGCTTTTCTATCTTGTGATGACGGCGAATGCGATTTCCGCAATGGGTATTGGGCTCTTATCGGTGATGATTGGTTCAATGATNGCCGATATCACAGATCAACATGAAGAACGGTTCGGAAGTCGCAATGAAGGGATTTACTTTGCGGCTTCTTCTTTTGCGACAAAGGCAATCAGTGGCGCGGGAGTTGTGATCTCTGGTGTTGTAATCGATTTAGCAGGAATTCAACGAAACGCAACGGTTGAGACCATTGATGAAGATTCGCTTCATACTCTTGCCTTTGCCATGGGACCAGGGGTGCTTTTAATGATTGGGTGCACCGTTTTAGCTGCTGTCTTCTACGATCTCTCGAAAGCGGAACATAGCCGTATTCGCAGNTCGCTTGGGACTCATGAACGAAACCTTTTAAGTAAGCGATAACTCTTTGAGGAAGACTAAAAAGTTATACTNATATGCNAAAGCGTACNAAAAGCATTTCTTGCCTTGCTTAGACTTATGTTAACCTTCGCAGCTTTTCTCATTCGAGATCCGCAGTAGATATAAGGAGTCCTGTAAGTGAACCGAAATAAGAAACCAAAAAAAGCATCCTTTGTTAATATGCTGATGCACCTTATTCGTCTTCCGACCTTGTTTGCCTTACTAAGCGCCTCTTGGTTTTCCGTAGCTCAGGACGGCGCCTTAGAAGAAATTGTCGTGACGGCGAGGATGGTCGAGGAATCGCTTCAGGAAGTACCAGTCGCCGTTACTTCGATTGGACAGGATGCAATGGATGCATTTCGCATCGATGAGGCTACGGACCTCATAAGCAGAGTCCCCGCTCTCAACGTATCAGTTGGTGGCTCAGGCGCTGGCGCTCAAATTACGTTAAGGGGCGTAGGCTCCTCTTTCATTTCGAATGCTTTNGATTCAGCTGTTGCTTTAAATTACGATGGTATTTCTGTAAGCACGCAGCGGTTATTGCAGAGTGCTTTCTTTGACGTTGAGCAAATTGACTTGTTGAAAGGTCCTCAATCGCTATTTTTTGGTAAGGCAGCGTCTGCCGGCGTTTTATCATTGCGTTCCGCAAACCCCACTGACGAATGGGATTATGGTTTCAAGACGTCCTACGAATCTGAAGAAAAAGGTGTAACCTTCGGTGGGTTCGTTTCTGGGCCGCTAAGCGAGACACTCGGTGTTAGGTTGGCTGCGGAATACCAAGAAATAGATGATTGGGTGGAAATAGCGGCCGGTAATCCAACAGCCCAGCCAAAAAGAGGACTTGAGAACTTTATTTCTAGGGTTACTTTTCACTGGGAGCCTAACGATAGTCTTGTCGCCAATCTNAAACTCAACTACAACTCACAAAATTCTGATTCATTAAACAGCAACCTAGATATTTTTTGTGGGGGNGACGGTTTGCCTGATCCCTCCGTTCTCTTAGGTGGTGCCTTCGGTGGCACCCCGGGTATAGATCTGTTCCTCCCTACTCATGACTGCAACATTGATGATGGGAAATTTGTTGGTCCTGACGCTCACCCATTAATCAACCGTCCGCCGACTGGAGGGCCAGGGGATGGTCGCAACGTTTTCCTCGCGTACAACGACACAGATACGTTCTTTGCAAGACTTCAAGTTGATTATGCATTCAGCGATACAATGAACTTAACTTTTCTAGCCGGTTACTTAGATCTAGAAAATGAGTACAACGATACGTTTAATTCTACTGGTCAACTACCGGGAGGTATTGCGGCCGGTTTATCCGCACCTTTCGAGAACACTCTTGAACAAGTCACTGCAGAAATTAGGATAGCGAGCAGCTACGATGGTCCTTTTAACTTTCAAGTGGGAGCATTTTGGGAGACCCGAGATATAGGGCACGTGGCCGTGCAAAATGCCTTTAATCCGACACTTCTTGCACCGCTCGCGCCTTTTGTAGGACCTTTAGGGGCGTTTCTTGGCCCCGATCCAGCAACTGGCTTTACATTTGATTGGATCGCAGATCGACCGATAGATGCTGACGCGATCTCTCTGTTTGTCAGCGGCCAATATCAATTAGCTGAGAAGTGGGAACTTTCAGGTGGTGTACGTTGGACAGATGAAGAGAAAAGTACATCGGTAGGTTTTCCTTATATCCATGGCGGAGTTGCTGCTCTTGGTTTAACAGCAATCTCCAATGGCTTTCAGACGGGAGACGTTGACTTTGAAGATGACAATGTCTCGCCCGAACTTGTACTAACTTACTTTTTAAGTGACGACATTTCGATTTACGGGGCTTACAAGACGGGATTTAAGTCGGGAGGCATAGATAATAATACCCTTCCTACCGGAGGGCTTGTGCTAAATTTGAATAGTCCAGACGCTAGCGTTAGAGAAGCTTCTGCGAACGTTTTGAGATTCGAGTCTGAAGAATCTGAGGGTGGTGAGATCGGTTTTCGGTCCAGACTCTTTGATAGATCTCTCACTTTGAATTTAACCGCATACCGATATGTCTTCGAAGATCAGCAAGTCCAAACATTCAATCCTGCGATATTTGCTTTCGATACTACTAATGCTGGGGAACTCACNACGAGTGGCCTGGATGTCGATTTNATGTGGTTGACNGNCGTACCTGGACTGAGTGTCGCCGGTTCATGGGGTTTCTTAGATTCTGAGTTAACAGGAGATCTCATTACCGCTACAGGTGTAAATTTGAAAGGACGCGATGGAGGGTTCTCGCCTGAATTATCGGGTAATTTAGCTATTAATTGGGAAAGAAACGTCGGAGAGTCATTGATATTGAGTGTAAGCGCAAACCTATCATATACAGATGATTACATTGTTGGTGGTGCTTCTCTCGAGCCTTTCGATCCTGTTACTAATCCTTTGGGCGACTTGGTGCAGGATAGCTACACGACGGTCGACTTAAATATTTCGTTATCGTCAATTGATGCTAAATGGCGCGTTGCATTGATTGGAACTAATTTGAACGATGAGCAATATTTGACGTTTGCCGGACCTGCGCCTTTCCGACCTGCGACTGGTGATGACCAGTTAGTGGGCGTTACTCGTGGTCGTCAGATTTTCTTAGAGTTGGGTTATAACTTCTAAATCATTAGCTGACGTGGAAAAACCTAAGACCGCTAGACTCGCAAGAGTTTAGCGGTCTTAGAAATTGAGCTTTATTCCCTCTTCTAGATTTCGAATGGCAGTGACATTTAAATTGATTAGTTGTTCACCGCAGCTGATTGATACCTATACGATATGCAAGCTAGATAGCCCTACTAAACTAAAATCCCCTCGGACACCTTCAATTCGTAATCTTCGATGGTAATTAAGCCCAACTCTTGGGCCTTCTTTCTATCGTCGTTCGATAGAACGTCTTGTAATAAATCAACTCNTTTCCAGAGGGCCAAGGGAGATTCACCTTGGTGATTAGGCAAGTATGGTGAAGGCTCAGTTGTTTGCATTGGATGAATATAGCGAGGGCAGTTAACCCAAACGTCAGTAATNTTAACTTCTACAACAAGATTTGCGCCTGGATAGCTCTTCAATATCGATCCCTCGCGTAAGCAAGTTGCTTCTCCGCGGACTCGAATTCGCTGAGGAATTTCAAAGTCCACAAAAAGTAACCCTACCTTAATAGAGGCTTCTACGTTCCCCATGGACAGAAACATTCCATTGCCGTCGTAATTTGGGAACACGATTTTGGTAGGAGAAAGAACTCTGACGAATCCGCGCTCGCCACCTTTATAGGAGCTGGAAGGGAAGCCATTTTCGTCTACCGTTGCGAGAAAAAACATGTTCATTCTATCTATAAATTTTGACTGCTCGTCTGATAGCGTCCCAGTCAATGTTGCCTCGACGATACGATCAGCAAGTTTTTCCGACTGGAATTCTCTCTGTAGCTGTCTTTGAGTTTCGGTAAAGAAATTTGCCACGTTTTCTCCATCCATTTTCAAAAAGNTTTATCTNTCCCTCTCTCATGATGGAGCAGTTGATCGTGCNCTCCACCAGTCGATTTCTCCTCATAGTCANTCAGAGATTTGGTTCGCCATATAGGTTTCTATTACTTTGCCTGGAGGATCTTGATTAAAAGTTGTCCAATAAGACGTCCATTCGGGGGTAGGAGAATCCTGGAATTTGCCCCAAAGTGACCAACTATCGAAAGACATCACGTAATGCAGCCGCCCTAACTGGTCCACATTAATGCCAATGCCTGCTCCAGCCTCTAAATGCAGTTTGCTAGCCTCAATTGCCTTTGCCATAAGCTCTTCTGAACGCCCTTCGTAGGCTTGCCACACAAAAACTTGATATACAGCGCCTGGGACACCAGACAGAGGCTCATTTAGCATGAAACTTTTTAGCATCTTGGCACTAGGTTTCGCTGTATATCCTGCGATGAAGGACTGCATGTCAGCATTAGATGAAGCCTTGCTCTGGAAATCCCCCCAAGCCTTCCAATTTTCGAATGATGTGATGTAATGCAACCGATTATGGGTATCCACCGCTAAAGCAGGTTTAGTACCCAATGTTTCGCTGATGGCCACTCCCTGCTTGGCAACCGCTATCATTTCGGCGAATTTTCCAGGTAGTGGTTCCCAAAGAGTCACGTGTGTCACCTGCGCTGAAACGATTAAGGGCGTAGCTAGAGCGACAACGAAAAAAATATTTTTAAGCATCTTTTTTGATCCTAGTAATAATGATGTTTGAGTTTCTTCGATTAAGTTTACTCCAATCTCCACGCGAAGAACTGATGAAAGTCACTTTTGTAGTCCGATGTCATCGATCTCTCTTTAATTGTGCTCAAAATCTCTTTTGCCCTGCAGGGTAAGTGGCCTTGCAAATTTGTTATTTCGCGAGGCTTAAGGTAGCGGCTCACCCAAGGAAGCTTCGATTATTCTATAAACGTCAGTTCGATCAAGGTTCACACGAAGCGCTGCTGCCGAAGCAGCGATATGATACGGATCGATACTGCCAATTAGAGCAACAGGTCTCGAAGGATGCGCTAGAACAAATGCTANGCAGATGCTCGCTAGATCCACAGATTCCCGATCAGCTAATGTTCTTAGTACNTTGGCAAGCTCTGGGCTAAGCCCATCCTCAGTAGCTAATTTGCCACCTGCAAGCGGACTCCACGCCAAGACAAGTTGGTTGAATGCCATGCACTGGTCTAATGTACCGTCGAAAAGTGGTTTCAGACTCAAGACAGAATATTCGGGCTGCTGACTAACAATGCNNTCTGGTAGATGGGTCATTAAAGCCTGAGTCTGACTTGGTAAATAATTCGAAACACCGAAAGCNCGGACTTTGCCGGATGTTCTTAAATTTTCTAGGATCCTGGCGGTTTCCGAAGGATGTGTCAGTAAATCTGGCCGATGTACTTGATAGAGATCTAATTGCTCAACACCTAAGCGTTTAAGCGAAGCTTCGCAGGCTTCTTCAAGGGAGGCAGAATTATAGGGTACACCTGGAACGATCCCGCCTTTAGAGGCAAGTACCATTTGACTTCTTAACTCAGGTGCTTCTTTGAACACTTGGCCAAGTAATTCTTCAGCAGAGCCGAACGCTTTTCCGCCCCAGTCGAGACCATAAACATCAGCTGTATCGATCAAAATCATGCCGTTTTCCAACGCTAGCTCAATTCGGGTTCGCGCTGCTGTTACGGTCATATTGACGAGTCGCCAGCAACCGTAGCCAAGGGGTCCTATACTAACGCCTTCGATTAACTCTCTGGGACTGGTGTCGACTAGATTTTTCATCAGNAATGATCCGTCTTCAAAAGACAGTATTCTCGCCCAGGAGCAGATNGATCTCTAGAGATTTGATGACAAAGGGTGAAAAGCGAAAAGAGCCGAGTCAGGACTTTGTTTAGTCAGTATCGTATTGTAAGACGAATCGATTCTGCTCACGAGTGATGCAAAGAACTACATATAAAATAAAGCTTCTTAGCATTCCTATAATGAGCCGCTGGTTTTAAGCGAACAATTCCTTTGTAATAGGATCTTGAGTAAGGTCATGGTCGGTAGCANNAAACTGGCAGAGGCTCTTCATCTGTGATGGTGAAGAAGAAATTTTTATAGGGGATCNTCNTGAGCATCACAATCAAGGAAGCAAGAAAACTCAAATTTATCGAAAAGGTTATTCTGCACTGTCATGACCAGAGTCTTTACTTGGTTTCTNTGCTTCTGGATGGCGAGGAGCACTATGTAAAAGATAAAAAGGGGAATTTCCTAAAATCTTTTAATAAGCTCGAACTTCAGACACAGTTTGCTGACATGATGGTTGGTGAAATGGTCTTGCGGCAAAAGTCGCCGTACGACGAGATGATTGGTCTTTCGGAAGATAATATCGACAATACACTTGAGGTTCGGATAGGCGGAGAGGCCTATGCTGCCCGATCCACTGAGCCCTTGCATTAAATAAAGATTGCTGGACTGGAGAAAGCTGTAATGATTGAAATTAGGGCGAGGGGTCTAGCGAGTTCAAGCATAAAGGGCAGCGGCTACTTATTGGCCTTCTACGTAGGCGCGATGATGATTGCAATATTATAGATGGTTGCTAATACGGGACAGACTGGTCCNGATGATCTCTGGCTAGAGAAGCTCAAAGAAAAAGTACTTGAGCCAGAATTGCCGATTGTCGATTCACATCATCATCTGTGGAGGCGGAAAGACTATACATACTTGTTGCCGGAGTTTGCGGACGATATGGCTTGTGGGCACAAGATTGTTGCCAGCGTATTCGCCGAGTGCCACTCAATGTATCGCAAAGATGGTCCGGAAGAACTTCGTTCATTAGGAGAAACGGAATTCGTTCGCGGCCAGGCAGCAATGAGCGCAAGCGGAGGGTTCGGTTTGGCGAGAGCCTGCGATGTGATGTTCGGTAATGTTGATCTTACGAGGGGCTCGGGTGTAGAGGAAATTCTTGAGCNGCACGTGGCAGCGTCCGGTGGTCGGTTTCGGGGCGTACGCATTTCCAGTGGTTGGCATGAAGATAAGAAAGTCGGCAACGTAGCGCCAATGGCTAATTTACTGGTTGATCAGAAAGTATTGGATGCGGCAAGAGTTGTCGAGCGGTTGGGAATGTCTCTGGACTGCTGGCTTTATCATACCCAATTGGAGGAGGTTTCCAAACTCGCCGATAGATGTCCCGACCTGACCATTATCCTTAACCATGTCGGAAGCCCAATTCTTGGTGGCCCTTACCGCGGTCGGGTGGACGAGGTTTTCAAAGCATGGCGAACTTCTATTGAAGAATTGTCAAAGCGTGAGAATGTGCTGATAAAGCTTGGTGCCATGCCAATTCGCATGCCGGACTTTAGTGGAGACCGCAGCCTCCCGCCTGGTTCGATAGAAGTTGCTGCAGCATGGTCGCCTTGGATAGAGAGCTGTATCGAAGCTTTTGGTTCATCCCGATCAATGTATGAGTCTAACTTTCCGGTGCAGAAACGCTGGTGCAGTTACCAAGTTTGCTGGAACGCCTTCAAACGTATTTCAATGGGCGCATCGATGGAGGAAAAGCGTGATCTTTTTGCTGGCACAGCGGTAAGGGCTTACCGGATAGAAGGTGTGTTTTAAGTGATAGTCAGATTTGACAATTAGATCTNTGCAATTCACGGTAGACCATCCAAAAANANGAGCAGGTTTAGCATGGGCCCAATGAATCGAATCTTTATCCCAGCGGTGGTTCTATTACTTCTGGCGGCTTGTGATGGTCCATTGCCGTTCATGGCTGGCGGTGAGTTGAAAGGAAAGACGGAAAATGCACCAGTCACTTGGCAGCTAGCTTCGGATTCGGCTGTTGCTCAGCTGGAAACCCGTCCTGGGGAACCATATTCGATTAACCTCACCTATGTTCAATCAGATGGCCATTTCTATATTTATGCTGGTGATACCCAGACNAACTGGGTTAAACACATTGAGCAAAATCCGTTGGTGAAGATACGTGTTGATGACACGCTTTATTTTGCTCGCGCAAAGCGGGTAGAGAACGATGAGGAATTTAAACGCTTCGCGGCTATCTGGGTGAACCTGTCTGTATTTCAAAGAGATCCGCTTGCGTTCGAGGAGGTTTGGCTATATCGGTTGGAGCCGCGTTAAACCGATTATCATCGCCNCCAACTCTCATAGAGATAACACTGTGGAACAAGACATTAAATTGGTGGCGCTTGATATCGACGGCACTTTGTTGGANCCCGGTGTGCCGGCGGATGCGTTGCCTGATCAGAGGCTTATCGATACGGTCGCGAGGCTACAGGCCTCAGGTATCATCGTGATGTTGGCGACAGGCAGAATGTATCCTGGAACGGTTCGGGTCGCGACACATCTCGGGATCGATGAACCTGTCATATGCCAGCAGGGAGCCTCGATCCATGAAGCTGACGGCAGTCTTCGGCATGCTTTTTCTATAGATCAAGAGATTGCGCTGGAGCTCTACGAATATGCGCTCGGTCATGACTACAGTATCGCCTGGTTTGATCATGAGCGTTATCTGGTCACTGAGAAAACGCCCTCTGCAGAATTTTTTGCGGCGGTTTCAGATGTTGAAATAGAAATTAACGTTAGGCCGCATGAAACAGGCGTGCTTGCAACGGGGATTGACATCATTAGCAATGAAACGGACTCGACTGGCGTCCACAGGCTTTTGGAAGCCCGATACGGTAGCAAGGTTAGCTTGCTGGATTTTCTGACCGTAACGGCTATACATAATCCTGGAGCCAGCAAGGGTAATGCGTTGAAAATAATTTCGGATGAGCGTGGCATTGAGCAGGCGCATGTGCTTGCTATTGGAGATGGGATTAATGATGTTTCAATGCTGTCCTGGGCCGGTTACAGCGCCACTCCGTCTCACGGGGATAAATTTGCAAAGGAGTCTGCGAAGGAGGTTCTCGAGGGTGAAGGTGTCAGCGGCGTCATAGATAGGCTTGAGGCAATACTCTAGTTAGCTTGAATGCGCTGAAGGATTGAAAATATTACGATCACTGTGGAGCCTGGCTGAGNTAGGTCTTCCCGCACTTTTTTGATGTCATGGGGTAGTAGAGAGACATTGGTTAGGTTGGCCGTGCAAGTACCTGGCAGCGTTTCATGAGTCGCCTGGAGTTGGGGTCAAATTCATCTCGACGATGCAGGACGCATCGGTTGTCCCAGATAATCACATCACCGGGTCTCCATCGTTGGCGCCAGACATTTTCTGGCCGAGCAGCGTATTGCCAAAGCTCATCAAGCAACGTCTCACTTTNTTTTAGNTCGAGCCCNGGTATATAAGCCCATTCTCGCCGGCCCAGATAAATCACGGAGCGACCCGTCTCATCGTGCTGCCGAACAATGGGGTGAATTGCGCCGGGTGCATCCCGCGGATCCTCAAACGCCTCAAATCCCGGGCGAAGNTTGCCGATGCTGGTATGAGAAGCATCATGNTTAATNGTTAGCGTTGCGATGCGTTTCCTTAGCGTTGGGGGAAGCGAATTATAGGCGGCGTATTGATTGGCGAAATAAGTGTCGCCGCCCTCTGTAGGAGTTTCCACACTGAGTAGAATACTGGCAGGGGGAGGGGTCTCAACGTAGGTCATGTCCGAGTGCCAGCTAGCCTTGGCATTACCTAGCCCGCCGATAGGTTTACCATCGATACGTATATTGGACAGCTGAGTAACGAAGCGATTCTTTACTTTTGCTTTTTCAGCCTCGGACAAACGGCCCATAGGTACTTCTTCTAGAGGACCGAACCTTGCGCTAAATGCCTGNAGCTGATTTTCGTCAATTGCNTGATCGCGAATACGCAATACCCCGTACTTAAGCCAGGCGTTGTAAATGATTTCGAAATTATGCTTGCTCAACTGGTTTAAATCGACATCGTGAANGTCGGCGACAAAATTTTTCNGAATAGCATTAACTTGTACCATAACCGGTTGCCTGTTTAGTCGAGATCGGACTCTGGTGCTTTGCTGACTGCTTTGCGTGGAGCAAGCATTCTGGCGATGAGCTGCAAGTCCGGATTGTCGCTCTGTTGGTACTGTTTGCAAATCAGCAAGAGTCCGGCACCAAGTTGGGTTTCTTGCCAGAAAATATTGAACAGAGTATCTGCATCATAGTCTCCTGGCTGGGCAATCATTGCCTCTTGGTAATAGGCCTTCAGATCTTCGATGGCGGGTTTTAGCCACTGGATGTCGTCTGGACGTTGATTTTTGTCTAGGTAATTGGCTAGGCGCTGGATATTTTTTCCTGGCGGCAGATCGCTGATACCAACCAGGGTTCGATTGTCTCGACGCCTAAGTGACATCTCATACCAGGGTTGGAGCGTCGTATACTCTTTTACTAATCGCGCTTTCCAACTGTCGTNGTCGAAATTTTTAGGAAATGAAACTGGGCAGGTGGTCATGGACGTCTCATCTATGGTGGGCACATCTTCTAGGAAATCTTCTAAAACCGGTCCTTTGGCGTTACTCAATAAATTCAAGGCGGCTTTGATTACTCTGTGTTGAAAACTTGCATCTAGAGGAATCCCGAGTGGCCTGCCGAGNGGAAATGATACCCATAGCGATCTTGGCGGTTTCATGCTGACTGTATTTTCTCTCACCAAGCTGATGCCAGTTGTCATCAGTCCCTCACGCTCGAAGTAATAGCTAAGCGCGCCAACGGCACGCGTGCAGTTAGGTCACACCGGGGTCAGAAACACCGCGTCAACTTTATCTTGTTTAAGAAGTCTCGCAACCTCGGAGGCATGAAATTCATAAGCATTTGGTAAAAGGCCTGCTCCCATGAAACTATAATGTATCTNTGCAAGACTCCCTATTTCGCCCTGTGAAACTAGTTCTTTGAAGCGATCAATGGGAAAGACAACGTTGATATCNTCAGTGAAGCCCGTTTTGTCAAAATTAACAGAGCTGTGTGACATGACAAGGTCGTCCCCGTCCTCCCCAGAGATCGGGCGAAAGGTGGCATCAGCAAATTCAAAGCTTGGATCGNCACGGAAGTGTATACCTGCTGTTGTAACGAGGGCGATTCGCATCTCGCGCAGCGGTTTTGAAATGTNCATCCATTGCGCAGGCCCTAGGGGNGGCAGACTTTTTTCTAATAGGTGAGCCTGCTCATAGTCAGGTAGGTCTGNGAGGCGAACCATGATTAGTTCACCNCTCGATGTGTGGTTTTCGCAATTCTTTTAGTTTTTTTACCGTGCATTTTTTNTGCTGGTCTCTAAACATTTCAGGGTTTGTTTTAATCTGCGGCCGTTTTCAACTTTCAGCTCTTTTCAAGAGAGGCGNAATTTCTTCAACCTTTGGTTACGGGTACAACGTTGACAGAATTTTACGCAGTCTTGGCAGGACAGGGAGCTCACTAAATTCGTCGTCCTTTGCATAACCTAGGTAAACGGCAACGAGATCTTTTCTCGGATTGACCAACAAACCCTGTCCTGCCCAGCCGCCTTTGAAGACGTCATCGTTATCAAATACGATATCCCATTGATAGACGTTGTGTCTTACACCCTCCGGTTTCCCATTANCGAAACGCGCCCGCTCCAGCAGTGCTGGTCTGCCACCCTGTAAAATGGTGCTCACATATTGGGGTGGCATTATTGGCCTCTCCGCGACAACTTTGTAGCTTGGTGTGAACAGGAGTCCGAAGCGTGCCATGTCCCTAGTCTTAGCAAGCAATCCGCTAGACAAGGCGATACCCTTACGTCCCGCAAAAAAAGCGGCATCGCCTTCTGCACCGATGTGAAGCCAGATTTCGCTCGTTACAGCATCATGGAATGGCATATCGAGGATGCGCTCGACAATCCATCTCAATACGAACGTGTTGGTGCCACTGTAATCAAAGCCTGTTCCGGGTGGCGCCCATTTGCCAGGCTTCATGCCAGCGATCATGTCATAGGGGGTGTCAGGGGTATCATCAGAGCGAACGGCATCACCAAGAGATGCTTCAAACTCGTAGTAGCAGGTTCCTCGGGAATAGTCGCCATCAGGGCAATCGACACCTGAGGCCATATCTAACACATCTCGAATAGAGATATTGGCAAATTCTGAGTTCTTCAGCTCGGGCAGATACCTCTCTACAGGTTGGCTCACATCGACATCTCCTCTAGCTTCAAGGATGGCGATTAGTGACGACACGAAAACTTTACTGACAGACCACCACATCGGTTTTTCGTACTCTTGCATTCGAGCGTAGTGCTCGAACACGATACGACCTTGATGGAGGATGACGACGCCGAGGCTGGTGCTGTATACACTGTTCAGAAAGTCAGTGAATGGTAAGTCTCCTTCGGGTGTGNCAACTGGGAACATGCTGATAGCGTTGTTGAGTTGGTAGGTCAACGGACTAACCTGCCCATCTCGATATACAGGCACTGTTGGAAACAACTGTTGTAGATGGCGGTTGTTCCACCGCATGTCTGCCCCGGTGGGCGCCCACCATTCTTCTTCGGCGGGGTCAGGCAGACGATCGTGTTGCCTAAGTGTCTCCTCCACGCTAGTCGAAGATTTAAAGGGCGCAAGATTTTCGTTGGCTAGCATCGGCAAAGTCGTAATGCCAATTGCGAGCCAACACGAGAGTTTTATCCTATAGATTAAACTGGTAGTCATGTATCAAATGTAACATGCTGNCGGCGGAATTGGAGGAAGTGATGAAAGTTGATGTAGGTATCAGCGGCGACTTAAGCTCTGCGGCGGAGGAATCAAGACGGGCAGAACGGCTCGGATATGATGGTCTGAAGATCGCTGAGTTGGCTCATGATCCCTTNTTGCCGCTCACGATCGCCGCAGAACATACGGAGCACATAGAGTTAGTGACTTCTGTGGCGGTGGCCTTTGCTCGGAATCCCATGAATATGTGCCTCTTAGCTCATGATCTAAACACTTTCAGTTCCGGGCGGCTTGTTCTTGGCCTCGGCACTCAGGTGAAACCGCACATCGTAAATCGATTCAGCATGCCTTGGTATAAGGCGCCGCGGCAGATGAGGGAATATTTAGAGGCGATGGATGCTATCTTCGATTGTTGGTACGAAGATGAACCTCTACATTTTGAGGGAGAGTATTATCGCCATACTCTGATGCCGAAAACTTTTACACCGAGTGACACGACAGCTGGTCGCCCGAGGGTTTTGTTGTCGGCGACTGGGCCGCTTATGACCAAAGTGGCTGCCGAAGCTTCGGACGGACTGATCATGCANCCGTTTTCCTCGGAGAAATACATAAGGGAAGTGAATCTGCCAGCGATCGAAAAGGGTTTGGCAATCAGCGATTTGCCGCGTGAGGATTATGAAATTGACTATGCCCCAATGATTGCGACAGGTGATACTGAAGAAGACGTCAATAAGGGTATAGAAATTATTCGGGAACGAATCGCATTTTATGGTTCAACACCGGGCTATCGCCCTGTCTTGGAATTGCATGGTTGGGGTGAGTTGCAGACCGAACTGAATTTTTTGATGAAACAGCGACGTCAGGCTGAAATGGCAGAATTGATCAGTGATGAAGTGCTTCATACCTTTGCAATTGTCGGCGAGCCTGAATCGGTGGTTGATGAAATAGTGCAACGATTTAGCGGCCTAATTGATAGAACATCTTTTGTCGCTCAAGGTTTGAGTGAAGAACGGACCGCAGATATGGTTAGACGTCTGCGCGTTGGTTGAGCCAGACGTCTCCCGTCTAACGATTGAATAAGAAAGTCTGGAACCNAGATATGCTTGAAGATGTAGAAGCCATCCTATTCGACTTCGACGGCACACTAGCGCCCAACCTTGACCTNGTAGGTATGCGGCAGTCGATAATCGATTATTCCCTGGAGTGCGGTGTNCCTCCGGAAGTTTTCGCGGATCAATATATAGTAGAGATTATTGACGCTTCGTCAGATTGGTTAGCGAAAAATCCGCAAGTTATTAATGCAATCGACTATGCAAGATGCGCCAACAAAATCGTTGTAGATATTGAGATGGCTTGCGCGGCGAAAACGAAGCCATTTAACGGGGTCCGTCAAATGCTGAGTGAATTGATAAAGCGTGGTATNAAGAGAGGTGTCGTAACTCGAAACTGCCGNGAAGCTGTTCTGCAAACATTTCCGGATTTGCTGAGCTATGTGAATAGTCTGCACGCTCGTGATGATGTAGAGCATATCAAACCAGATCCACGGCACTTAAACGCGTCTCTGATGTCTTTAGGAGTGACGCCAAAAAGTACNTTAATGGTCGGAGACGGGGCGTTGGATATGCGCGTGGGCAAACAATTGGGCCTCTATTGCGTGGGCGTCCTCTCTGGTTCGGGAGGCCGTGACCATTTGCAGCGCGCGGGGGCGGATGTTGTTATCGCGGACTGTCTCAATCTGATCCGATGATTCTGCGGGTTTCTGATCGTATTCTTGTCTCAGCGCTTTCTCAGTTTTACGAGATAGTTTTTTTTCGTTGTCTTTGAGAATTTGTTCCATACGTGATTCGGTGTTCAGTCTTATAGACCGGATTTGAGTTTTTAAAATATTTTGTAGATTAGACCTAATCAAATTTTCTGAATACATCTCCGAATAATTGTTCGAAGAGCTAAGAAGTGAGTCAGCTATAGTGAGGGGCGAGGTGGCTGCTAATACAACAGCGATTATCAAAAGCTTAAGCATATCTAATTACCTTGAGTGTAAATGCCCGTTACAAAGCAAGTCTCGTGCCAGCATCACAAGCCCAGCGAGTCCGCATTTTCAGTGGGCTTGGTTATGAGAAGATAATTTCAGAGATGAATTAACAAGGCTTTTGCACCTCTTCAATGCGTTGCGCACCGTTAGGAGTCATAACTAAGATTTTTAAGAATGATCATAGTGTTGACCTTGGTTCCTTTGCAGAACGGCAGTAAGTTAAAAGCTGCAAAAAACAAGTGCGGCTTCCGCTTCTCTATTGGAGGTCCTAGGGCGGAGCTTCCAGAGACCAGAAGAATTTGATGGCTAGCTAACGCTTATCGGAAAATCTTTATGTGTTATATAATCAGCGAGTCTATAGAAAGTTCAAGAGAAAAAAGTGCCTGAAATCAGCGGTTACGGAAAGACGCCTGAAGTATCCCCAAAACCAATTGAAAGTCCTGAAGTAGATCCAGCCGAGAGGTCAGATAACACTCGACCAATAGGTAGAGTGGAAGGGTTGAAAGGAGTGGAAGTTGTACTTTCTTCGGAACGACGCGATATAGAAGCAGACACTTACGAAGAGCTCAGGCCTGCAAGTAATCGTGCGAGAATAGAGCAGCCTACAGTTGATGAACTTCGAAATCAGCAAGTCCAGCGTGCTGAAGAAAATCCTCCTCCCAGCGAGGTCGATGAAAGAGATGCGCAGGCTGTGGAAAAGATGCTTTGATCTAGCGGCCTTCAACCATTCGCAGTTAATCAGTTTAAGCGGAACACGAATGCGTCCGATAAATGAACAGGACCTTGATTCAGCCCGGAGATTTTGGGGAGATGCGCTCGTCGGAATTTCAAGTGCTTTTGATAATGAGGGGATCGAAGCTGCAATAAAACTGGCGAGTGAAACGTTGGATGTTGCGTATGGTTATGATCTCGGCCCAGTGCTTTTTAAGCCGACGATGGCGAGCGGTGAGCAGACTTTCCGACCGACACGAGAGGGTGCTTTGTCATATTTTGTCGGGCATAACGAGAAATTTCCTCAGGACCGTGGTTTTGGTCTTAAGAGCTGGCGGCAGGTTGAGTCAACGTCTGGCAACAGTTTTGTCGACGGAGAAATAGCCCTCTGGATGGGCAATGTGAGTTTTACGGACAAAAATGGCGTGGTCACGAAGGTCGACAAAAGCTGGGGTTACAAAAAAGATGAATTAGGGCGTTTACGCATCATATTGCACCACTCCTCTCTACCTTATATATCGCATTAAGTGGTGTGCAAATGAGTTATAATTTGCTACCAGCGTAGTTGTAATTCTTTAACTCCGAGCAATTAGTTATCTAAAAAGAGTAATACAATAAACACTAAAACCATGCGGCCTCTTGTTTGGGTCGCCACTGAAAGAGAGAAATTTTATGCCGAGCATTACCCTCCCCGATGGAACTTCACGTGATTATCAGCAAGCGATTACTGTATATGATATTGCCGCTGACATCGGTGCTGGGCTCGCCAAAGCGGCCCTAGCAGGTAATGTCGACGGTCAGCTGGTTGATACGTCCTTTTCAATTGAACATGACGCGAAAGTCGCGATTATTACTTCTAAGAGTGAAGAGGCTTTAGAACTCATACGCCACGATGCAGCTCATGTGATGGCGCAGGCAGTTCAAGAGCTCTTTCCGGGCACGCAGGTGACGATCGGTCCTGCGATTGAAGATGGATTCTACTATGACTTTGCCCGGTCAGAACCGTTTTCGCCTGACGATCTAGAAAGAATCGAGGATCGAATGCGAGAAATTGTTGGTAGGGATCTTCCGATAGAACGTGAAATCTGGGAGCGTAACAGAGCGATTAATAGATTTAGTGAACTCGGCGAAAACTATAAAGTTGAGATCATACAGGACATTATCCCAGAGGGTGATGAAGTCTCAGTTTACCGGCAGGGTGATTGGTTCGACGTCTGTCGGGGGCCGCACCTACCAAGCACGGGCAAATTGCCCAAAGCCTTTAAACTAATGAGTTTGGCTGGTGCTTATTGGCGCGGTAACTCTGACAACGAAATGTTGCAACGGATCTACGGTACTGCGTGGCGAGACAAGAATGAATTAAAGGCTCATCTTTATCGTTTGGAAGAGGCCGAAAAGCGGGATCATCGTAAGCTTGGCCGTCAACTGGATCTCTTTCATTTCAGTGATGAAGCCCCTGGTTCGGTTTTCTGGCACCCGAAGGGTTGGACACTATTCCGTCAGTTATTAGAGTACATGCGTAAGCGTCAGGATGAAGCGGGGTATGTAGAGGTCAATACGCCTGATGTTATGGACAGGAGTTTGTGGGAAACGTCGGGCCATTGGTTCAATTATAGAGAGAATATGTTCTCGACTCAGACAGAAGACGAACGTGTCTTTGCCTTGAAGCCCATGAATTGTCCTGGCTCGGTGTCAATGTTTGCTCAGGGGTTAAAGAGTTATCGTGACTTGCCCTTGCGCATGGCAGAATTTGGCAAGGTGCATCGCTATGAACCATCTGGAGCGCTCCATGGCTTGATGCGGGTTCGACACTTTACACAAGATGACGCGCATATCTATTGTACCGAAGAGCAGATGGAGCAGGAGTGTATTGAGGTCGTTGCTCTTGTTTTGGATATATATAAGGATTTTGGTTTTGAGGACGTCGTTATTAAGTTATCTACCCGGCCAGAAAAGCGAATCGGTAGTGATGAAATTTGGGACAAGCTAGAAGGAGCATTAAGCAACGCCCTAAATGTGATGGGCCTCAAATATGTGCTTTATCCAGGCGAGGGTGCATTTTACGGTCCCAAGTTAGAATTTGTCCTACGTGATGCGATCGGTCGTGACTGGCAATGCGGCACACTACAGGTCGATATGAATTTGCCAGAACGATTTGATATTACTTATGTGGATGAAAGCGGCGATCGCACTAAACGTCCGGTTATGCTGCATCGCGCTCTGTTTGGCTCGTTGGAACGATTCACTGGAATCTTGATAGAACATTTTGAGGGCAGGTTTCCATTTTGGCTGGCTCCTGTACAAGCGGCTATATTGAACATTACTGATAAACAGTCTGACTATGTCATGGATGTGGAAAAGAGCCTCAAGTCTAAAGGAGTCAGAACGGTCTCTGATCTGCGCAATGAAAAAGTTGGCTTTAAAATCCGTGAGCACACGCTACAAGGTGTCCCTTATCTTTTGGTTGTAGGTGAGCGGGAGATGGCGAATGACGAGGTCTCAGTGCGTGCCCATAACGGTAATGACCTGGGCGTAATGTCTGTTGACGACTTTGTTGCGACTGCCCGAGGTTCTTGAGTCAAGCCAATTTTTTCGTGCTCAAAAAGTTTAGGTGACCTGTCCGTCTAGGTTAAGTTATTTTAAATTTTCCTAGGACAAGAGGCGTTTCACATATCTGGGGTCTCGAAGTCTATTAACGGAATACCGTCTTCGACATTTTCCGGTAGACTGTACGCCCGGAACTAAATGAGGAGGTTTACATGTTGTACCGATTTATATGTTTTATTATGTTTGCAGGATTCCTAGCAGGCTGCTCCCAGCCTGCAGATACGGAGGGATCTGCAGACCAGGCAGCAACCGCAAGTTCTGCAGCTGTCGAACCAGATGCTTATTATGAGTTTCTTTGGTGCGAATTTGGAGATAACTATACTGAAGAAGCTCGTGATGCATATTTCGCAAGTTTCAATGAAATTGCTGATTCTATGACTGAGCGAGGTTTACGTTCATTTGGATATAGGCCGAGAGATTGGGAATCCGAGGACTTTGATGCGCTTTGGGTAAATCGTTGGCCTGACAAAGAAGCAAGTGAACAAGGATGGGCGGAATGGCAAGCAAAAGGTGGGAATGCTACCCTGCAAGAGAAGCATCCAGGCGTTCTTAATTGTGGTCAAGAATCTGGAGTAAATGTTTTCGGATATACAACTTATATCCCTAAGGATATCCCTGCATCTTTTAATGTAGAATCTCCCCCTTATCATGTTGATAATTTGTTTTGTTCCTTTAATGAGGGGCAAGGTCCTGAACAGCTTCGGTCTTTTGTACGAGACCAATATATGCCGTTTTTGGATCGATATGCAGCCGATAATCCTGATAATAGTTATTGGTTCGCTATCGGGGTTCCTGACGTAGTTTTAGAAAACTATCCTCAGGACTTCAACTGGATCAACTACTTCAAAAATTCTGATGAGGCCTCTGTAGCAATCGCCAATTACGACAACAATGAAGTCGAAATACAAAACGCGATGGCTGAAGTTGTCACTTGCACAGATCGTCAATTGTGGAATGGCGTACCGATAAGAGTCCTGCCTGATCCGATTTAGTTAACCAGTTAAAATAAAGTTAGATCAAAATCTACAATGGTCATGCTCTCTTGGTGGTTCTTGAGAGCTTGACCCTCTTATTTTCAGTTCTCTACTGTCTTCATCCTTTTAGATACGCATGCTTTAAGTGTTGAGGGCATAGATTCGCTTTGAACAAGTTAGGGGATCTTCAGAAAATGATGATCACTGTCTTTTTTTGCTCGAGTGCCTAATCAGTACTTGGCGTTTCTGGTTTAAGCTGATTATCTGGTAAATGTCTGATGAAAATACTGATAGCTGGAGGAGGCATTGGTGGACTTGTAGCGGGATTGTGTTTAGCGGAAGACGGGCACCAGGTTGAAATATTTGAGCAAACCTCTGAATTCAGAGAAATCGGCGCGGGTGTTCAATTGTCGCCTAACTGCACCAGGGTATTATGCTCACTTGGTTTAGAATCCGAGCTTGAGACCCATGGCTTTATGCCTAGGGGCACCGAAATAAGGCATTTCCGAACTGGCCGGTTAATTTCGAGATCGATACTTGGCGGGAAAACCATCGAAGATTATGGTTTCCCCTATTACCATATTCATCGTGGGGACTTGCTGAAGCTGCTGGTAAGTGCTGCGGAGAACAAAGCTGGCATTACTTTGCACCTTGAATCGCGAGTTGAGAAGTTCTTTGAGAGTATCGATAAAGTAAATCTCACTGTGAATAAGATTGATCACTCAGGTGATCTGCTAGTTGGCGCTGATGGAATCCGTTCGACCATCAGAGAACAGCTCTGGGGTNAACAAAAGCCAAGGTTTACNGGGAATATTGCTTGGCGAGCAATGGTCCCGGTCGAAAATCTNCCTGATGGAATGGTGCGNCCNATGGCAACAGTTTGGTGGGGNCCCCNGCGNCATTTTGTNCATTATTATGTTAAGAGCGGCGCNTTCGTAAATTGTGTATGCGTNACCGAGAAAAGAGGTTGGGAANTAGAATCCTGGACGGAGCCAGGCTCTTATGCCGAGCTCAAAGCTGACTTTAAGGGCTGGAATNCAAATATCCAGCNNCTTCTTGAGTCAGCTGATANAGAATCTTTCTTTAAGTGGGCATTGTTCGATCGACCGCCTATGGAGGCATGGGGTAAGGGTCACGTGACCCTATTGGGTGATGCATGTCATCCGACCTTGCCTTTTATGGCTCAGGGAGCGGCGATGGCGATCGAGGACGCGGCCGTACTTGCCGGGTGCTTGCGTTTCTGTGGGGAAGGTCAGGGAGAGGAAAGTGTGCGTGCCGCGCTATTAAGATACGAGAATTTACGTAAAGGTCGAACTGCTCGTATCCAGAGGGGCTCTCGAAGTAATGGCAGGATATTTCACTTTTCGGGTATTAGAGCCTTAGCAAGGAACCTCGTGGCGCGCCGAGCTTCAAGGAGCGCGATGCACGAACTGTTTAGCTATAACGCTTTGGAAGTCGCTAACAAAGCGCATTAGTCTGTGGAGCACTTGNTGCCCTGGTTCAGAGAGCCAGCGAAGGAAATCACCTTTGAGGATGTCTGACTAAAGGTGTTGAGTTATTTCTAAGTAGAGGGAATGTGCGCTCATAAAAGAGGCCTCAACGCCAGGCCCCTTCGTCCAGTCTCCGCAAGCGCCAATTTGCTGGTTTTTATCTAAGAAAAAAGAATTATCGCTCGTCTCAGAAACCTTAGCATAACGCCAACGATGGGTAGTTGTGTTGTCGAGGTTGGGTTTGAAGTCACCTAATTCTGCTAAAGCGCCCATCAGNATCGCTTCNATTTNTCCANTAGGATGGTCGATGTAGTGTGTGCTCCAATCTGACCCTGCATGAGCAACTAGAGAAGGGTGTCTGAAACGTGCTTTTTTGGTCGCGCCGTTTATCAGTATTTCTAGGGGAGAATTTAGGACGATGGCTACGTCAAATCGGGTAGTTCCTGAAAGGGGTATCAGGAGCGAAAAGACGGGATGATATTGAACTGCAGGTAGCGGAATATTTAGAATTGTGCGCGTTTGTTCGGCAGGAGCGGTGCTGATCACCCAGTCGAATGGACCGCATCTCCCGGTTTNGTGGTCAATAAACCAGGCACCGATCTCGCCAGAGACACTGGTTACTTCCGAGCCCAGTCTAGTNTCNAANCCNTCCACGATTGCCTCACATAGGCTGCGCATGGTTGGGACGCCAATGTAGTGTGGTTCAAACCATTGTCGTTTGTACGTTTTCCCGTCGGGAGANAGGGTAGTAACCTTTGCGTCCCAGATGCTGANNGAAGAACGGTATGATGTCAGAAATTCTTTAAAAGAATTCTCTCGAGCCGTGAAGAAAGGTGCTCCATGGTCGAAAGTGACTAGGTCGGTGTGGCGTGTTGCCATCCTGCCACCGACGAGCGNACTTTTATCAAACAGAGAGACCTCAGCGCNTGCAGTGTCAGTGAGTAACCTTGCTAGCGATGAACCCGCGATCCCGGCACCGATGATTGCGATGCTGCATTTATCGTTCATTNATACATCAGGAGAAAGTGGAGGGAGTGTTGTTCATCTTGTTTATCTGCTCGCGAATAGCTTCTGCTTCTGCTGTAAGCGTTGAATACTCATAGATTTTGCCGTTGCGCTGCGCCTTCATCGCTTCCTCGAGCTTCTTCTCATATCGCTGTTGAAGTTTTTTCTGTGGGTTGCGTCGAAAGATATTGAACATGNTAGCTCCTCAATAAACAAACGGGNGTACGGGCAGATCAATGAAATGGATNAANCGCAGACAGGGTTATAGTGCGCCAGCAGTTGTAACAAATATTTTTAGGTAGGCTTTTCCAGTTTGCCGGCCAAACGGTTCTTGTCTGCTAACTATTTACAATGAAAAGCGCAGCTAATGTACCTTATTATATTTAGCCTCTTACAGTTTTCTGCGGAGGAAATAAATGATCTTTTTTAAGTCAAAGTGTGGGCGCTGGTTAGGCGGCAAAACGCTCTAAATGATAATCNGTATTGCCGAACTGAGCCTCGATNACAATTAAGCGTTTGAAGTAGTGTCCGACTCTCAGCTCCTCTGTAACACCCATGCCCCCATGAGTCTGAACGGCATTCTCTCCTACAAAAAAGGCGGCCTTACCGACCAAATGTTTCAAGGCGTGGACGCAGCGCTGACTGTCTGGACCGTTGGCTGCTGTTTCCATCGTGGCTCGATACAGCAGTGATTTACTCTGTTCATACTCTACGAACATATCAACCATGCGATGCTGAAGAACTTGGAAATCAGACATAGGATGATCAAACTGTTCGCGCGCCTGGGTATAAGCTACTGTGTCTTTGTAGAGAACTTCCATTGCACCTACTGCCTCCGCAGCGATTGCCAGTATGCCATCGTTTATCGTTTGGTTTAGGGTTATAAAACCTTTGCCTACTGCGCCGAGAATATCTTCGGGAGCAACTTTTACTTTGCTGAAAGTCAGTTCGGACGAGCGCATTCCATCGACGGTTGGGAAGCCTTTGACTGCTAGCCCATCTCGGTCAGCGGGAATTAAGGCTAATGTGATACCTGCCTCATCGACCGTGCCTCCGCCGGTCCGAAAAGAAACTACAAATGCATCAGCCGTGGCGCCGTGGAGGACCATACATTTAGTACCTGTTATCGNAAACCCGTTTCCGTCAGGAGTTCCCGAAACAGCTACGTGATGAGGTTCGTCGCCTGATTCAGGTTCCATATAGGCTAGAGCAAGCTGTTTCGAACCATCGATCACACCCTCCAGCCAGGTACGTTTCTGATCTTCATTACCAGTCCTTTTCAGNGCTCCTCCACCAAGCACGATGCTGGCAAGGTAGGGTTCAANGACAAGGCCTTTGCCGAATTGTTCCATCAGAACCATGGTGTCAATTTGATTGCCACCGAAACCACCATCGGCCTCGCTGAAAGGAAGTCCCAGCCAACCTAACTCGCTCATGGTTTTCCAGTGGCNNTCGCTGAAACCTCGTTTGTTTGNGACGATTGCNTTTCTGCTGTCAAGGTCGTAGTTATCTTTGACGAAGCGTTCAATGGAATCAGCGACTAATTGCTGCTCTTCCGTAAGTTCGAAGTTCATAATCAGATGTTCCTGTTATTATGACGATTTAATACCAAGCACTTTCTTCGTAATAATGTCCTTTTGTACCTCGCTGGCGCCGCCGTAAATCGTGTAATAACGGCTGTTCATGTAACCACCCGTACCTCCTCGTGCGAAGTCCGGTCCTGAATTCTCTCCGCCCCAAGCAGCAGAAAATTGTCCGCCAGCCTCCATGGTGAGTTTTTGGATACGCTGNTGTATCTCTGTGCCCTTTAGTTTCAGTATCGAAGACTCCGGACCCGGCGCTGCCCCGGCGCTTGCCGTTGCCANACTTCGCAGCTCCGTATATTCCACAGCCATCAGATCCACCTCAAGTGCTGCGATCTTCGATTTGAAGCTGGGCACATCCATCAAGCTACCATTGCCGCGTTTCACGCCGCGGGCTTTTTCCTTCAGTCCTTCGAGGGCAACGAGTGAATTTGATATGCCAGCAATACCGCTGCGTTCATGTTCAAGTAGACCCTTTGCATAGGTCCATCCTTTGCCCTCCTCGCCAACGCGGTTTTCTACCGGAACTTTAACGTCGTTAAAGAAGACTGAGTTAACTGTGTGCGAGCCCCCCAATGTTATGATCGGCTTGATTTCGATACCGTCCTGCTTCATCGGGAACAACAGAAAAGTGATGCCTTCCTGTTTGATGCCATCGCTGCTGGTTCGGGTCAGACAAAAAATCCAATCGGCGATATGTGCCATTGTTGTCCAAATTTTCTGGCCGTTAACAATATAATGTGTGCCGTCTTCTGACATTTCTGCCTTTGTTTTCAGACTGGCCAGATCGGATCCAGCACCAGGCTCGGAATAACCCTGGCACCAATTAACTTTCCTGGCGCGGATGTCAGGTAGGAAACGTTCCTGTTGCTCATTAGANCCATAGGCCATGAGCACNGGTGCAAGCATCGAAAGGCCAAAAGGNAGATCCCAGGGGGTCATCGCGTTNGCTGTGGCTCGTTGCCAGACATAGTGCTGACTAGGTGTCCAGCCAGGGCCTCCAAATTTGACAGGCCACTTGGGTACGTCCCAGCCACCTTTTTCGCGAGCCTTCTCAAACCATTCAATNCGCCACTTGTTNGGGTCTTCNCCATGCTTATAAGCGTTTTCTTCGAGGAACGCGTTAACATCGGCCTCAAATTCAAGGTCCTCTGCACTCAGTTCAATGTCCATTTACATCGTCCGCACAAATCTTNTGANGCGCTACTATAGCAAAGCGAGACTGCAATTCTAGAANTCTCTTTTTATCTTGTTGATGTCTAGGGAAATTCGAACCATTGGCTAAAAATATTGGCGCTAGAACTGGCGGCGGTCAGCTCATTTGCGCAAATTAACTAAGATTANTTGAGCCAGCTTGGTTCGACGTTTTGAACGGCTAAGGTTAGTATTTTACCCCCAGTCGACGATTATGTTTCGAAATATGTTGCCAGCCATTACTGACAATTTGGATCAGGCAAAATTAGACATCCGTGAAACCGGTCTCGCACTTATATCAGGTCAGTTGAGCGATTCGATGCTCACGCGAGCTAGGGACTTAACTTATGGCGCNGCAGCAGAAGATAAACGTCTTGGGCGGCAGCCAAATTCGTTTGGTCTAGATTATGGGGACGGTAATGTTCGAGTCTGGAATATCTTGAACCGGGACTCATTATTCAGGGACATGGTGCAGTCGCCCGTTGTATTAGATCTACTTGAGTGTGTAATTGGTTGGCCGGCCCTGCTNGGTAATATATCCGCAAACATCACCACGCCGGATAGTGATGGTGGAGCGTGGCATCAGGACCAGCTATTCGTACCAAAGCCCTGGCCAGCAAATCCTCAGGGGATGAACTTCGCATGGCTATTGGACGACTTTACGGAGGCTAATGGTGCTACCGAGGTTATCTCTGGTAGTCATCTGAACGATTTTCCTAAGCCTGATCNCGATGATTCGAGGGCGATACCGGTAGTAGCGCCAGCGGGTACCTTAATGGTTTTTGAAAGCCGGCTTTGGCACCGCACGGGTTGTAACCATAGTTCCTCGCCGCGCGCAGGCTTGTTTGGCTGGTACACTCGGACGATATATCGAACACAGGAAAACTGGTTTCTGTCACTGGATGATGGGGTCTTAGACGAGGCGTCGGATGAGTTGTTGTTGCTCCTGGGTTACCGAACCCAAGGTCTTGGACTAGTCTATGGTCGCTCCCCTCGATAGAAACTTTTTTGTGGTACATGACATCAATGTTAAAGGACAGTGACACCTGACAGTAAGATATTCGCAGTCGTTGCGGCTNGTAGAGCACCCACTGAAATAANGCTGTAGAATATTGTTGGTGGCTAAAGATCGTATTAATTTTGAAAAACTGACTGCTCGTCCGGAGCCGGAAAAGCTCCGAGCGGCGGTATTGGGTGCCCGTAGGAATGACCCTGCTTCTCGGGAATCAATGTTGGGCGCTCTCACTTGGGTTGCGTTTTCGTGTCCGGAGGCGGCTGATGCTGTATATGNCCTTGTAGCTGGAGTCTGGCTAGATAGGCAACCATCAACTGAATGGCAGATCAAGGATNNCTCTGAAGCGCCGCTCGGGCGACTCTTCTGGGATGCCTACTGGNCGGTGATTGATGGCGCGCAAGANGGTTATGATGCCTCGNCGATCACCGCTGCGGTAGCGTCTCTGGGTGGCGCAGTCGATGAATCATTCGGAGAGATCGCTGAAAGCCTTGCTCAACGTCATCCAGGTGCTGACGATCCTTTAGATAAAAGAGTACCCGGCCTAATTAATCTGTCGGTGTTGGCTGATTGTCCGGAGCATAGCGTGGGGAAACGACTCTACGATTTACTGACAATCAATGGTTTCGACGCGGAGGTTCTGGATCGTAATGCCATTATGCTGGGAGAGTTACCTCCAGCTCTGAGATACCTCAATACACGAATTCTACAGATGCACGATGTATGGCACCTGGTGGCTGGTTACACAACTGATGCTATGCATGAGGTGGCTATATCAGCTTTTCAATTGGCGCAGTTTGGCCACAATTATTCGTCCATGTTTCTTGCTGCGGCAGGACGCATGACTCATGAACGTAATGCAGTAGGTTTCAACATTTTCTTCCAGACGGTTGCCGAAGCTTGGCTTCATGGGCGGCAGTCCCCATCATTCATGGCGATTGAGTGGGAGGAACTCTTTGGTCTCACTATCGAAGAAATACGCTCACGTTACGATATCATGCCTTTTCAGTCTCGTGTACCAGCTGACTTGGTGGAGAAGCTCCAAAGTGGTTCGGTTTTGGAAAGGGTTAAAACTGTCTTTCAGGTCGTGAAATTAAACCGGGATCTACGGCGGTTACCTAAGTCCGCCATCGCATAGTTAGCTAAACGGATCTAGAAGTTAGGGCGCGCCTATAACGACCACGCTTAACGTTTTTCTCCATTGGGCTCTATGAATAGTCTCTGACGATCACTGAAGCCGACTCAAACAGGTGCCAATCGCTCAAGCCGTAGCTCCTGATTTGGAGGTCTTGCTAACCGCAGTTGTANCGTTAACTCTTCACGTTTGNCTTTGCAACTTGGGTTATTCCATTGGTTAATTAGCTGGTACGGATCGTCATTGAGATTATAGAGCTCGCCTTCGCTACCGTCNTAAAGATGACTTGCTCCGTAGGCAGTGCAAAGCCAACCATCGCGGTGATAGATTGACTTCAGGTGCATGTCAATCGGACCATGCTCTGAATCCCACTCCGTTATTACATACTCACGTCCTTGTGATCGCGCCTCTTCATTCGTAGTAGGCAGGACTCCACCTTCGCAATAGTCTGGCGGTGCTATACCAGCTATTTCNCAGAACGTTTTCGCCAGATCGAGATGCCCCACCGGTTCACTCACTTCTGCGTTCTTTATCTCAGCTACGGCTGCGGGNCTCCAGATGAAGGGTAGCCGCATGAGCGCATCGACGTGATAGGGACCTTTAAACAATAGCCCAAAGTCACCCTGAAGTTCNCCATGGTCAGTGGTAAAAATTATATCGGTGTGTTTCAGCATACCGCTAGCTGTTAACTCGTCCAGGACTCGACCGCAGGCATCGTCTATCAGCTCGTTTTCGATATGGGTGTAGGCGTTGATCTCTTGGATCTGTTCTGTGGTCATGCTGGCTGGTATAAAGTCACGCGGTGATTCCAGATTCGTCCAAAGGGTACCATCGTAGTAGCCGCGCCAGTGTTTTGGCTTCATGTCTANCCACTCATGGGCCTGTTGTTTGTTCTTAGGGAAGAGTCGGGGTGGGGGAACGTCCCGCCAGTTAACCCTATGCAACTCAGAACTCGGAACATCCCAGGGGTGGTGAGGGTCGGGAAAACTCATCCAACAAAACCAGGGTGTATCNGTTGATTGCTGACCTAGCCAGCTGATCGTCCGATCAGCGACCCATTCCGTATGGTAAATATCGCGTGGAATATCCATGGGCCANACTTGTACGGCCCCTGTTGCTCCGTTTGATGCAGTGTTTTGGCCTTGCTCNGTAACCATCGGATAAAAGCGCGCCTTGTCTTTCGGTCTGTGNTTCATCCATTGATCATAGTGGCTGTGACCTTCAAAGAAGTGATTCGCGAGCTCCATGTGGTCGAAACCTCTATGAGGACCGGTGTGACCCTCCGCGGCCATTCGATTCTCAAAAAAGTCATCCGGNCTGCCCAGCCAGGGTTCAAAGTGTGCCTTGCCAAGCAACGCGGTGTTGTAACCATGTNCCTTGAGGTGATGTGCGATGGTATGCCGATCTTCCGGCATGCAGACACCGTTCATCCAGACGCCGTGTGAACTGACATGTTGGCCTGTGACAATCGTTGCGCGAGCAGGCATGCAGACGACATTTTGGTTGTGNGCCCTTCGAAAATTGATACCTTCGGCAGCNAGACGGTCNATATTTGGAGTNCTNGCGANCTCNCCACCGTTGCAGCCNAGGGCGTCATAACGCATTTGGTCTGTCGTGATCAGTAAGATGTTACGTTTCATTTAGCGAACCATCACGCGACCGCCGTCAACGATCAAGGCTTCGCCGGTCATATAGCTAGCCGCCCGAGAGGCGAGGAAGACNCTCACTCCACGCAGTTCTTCTGGTTCACCGAATCGCTTAAGCGTTATTTCTGCAGCGGACCGCTCAGAACCATCCTCATCGTTCCATAGTACATGCGCAAATCGCGTTTTGAATACGCCAGGNCAGAGGGCGTTAACGCGTATATTGTTAGAGCCGTGTTCGGCGGCAAGATTTCGAACTAGAGCAAGATCCGCGGCTTTGGATATCGCGTAAGTGCCAAGTTCCGTTGAGGGCATGAAGGCACCGTTTGACGAGGTAATCACGATGACTCCGTCCTTCTTCGCTATCATATCCGGGAGTACCATCTGACAGATCCAATGGTTTGAGCGCACATTGGTGTTCATGATTTTGTCGAAAGCTTCATCTGGGATATCACTTGCNGAGCCATGGAAGGGGTTCACGCCAGCATTGTTGAAAAGTATATCGATAGGACCTAGTCGACTGTGCGTCTCTTCTACTAAGNGTTGCAGCTGCTCTTTGTAGCCGACATTACAAGGGATAGCGATGGCTCGGTCTTCGCCTACCATGTNATTGATCTCATTGGCNGTGTTCTCGCAGATATCAGCCTTACGTGATGAGATAACGACCTTAGCGCCGGCTATGGCCAGGCCTTCGGCTAACGCGCGGCCCATGCCTATTGATGAACCAGTGGTAAGTGCGACCTTCCCAGTAAGATCGAATAGGTCTGTAAGATTTGACATTGTAAAACTCTCTCTTCTGTTTAGTGGTTAGGTTTAATTCGGGAATTTGTTACTTTAGAGATCAGTCTCGCTTTTTAGATCACAAACACGCTGAGCAAAAACTTCTCCCACCAGAGGTGTGCATATGAATTGCGACTGCAGAGCTCCAATGAGCTATCAGTTAAGGTCTCGCGCAGAGCGATAGACGTATTGTTCCTCAAACATCTATCGCGGGGAAAAAAGCCTTGGGTCATTGCGGGTCAGCCTCTACTTGTCGAACCATTTGATCGCACGGATTAATTCCGAGTCGAAACCTTCCGCTTCATAGAGAGTATGGGCGCGTTTGTTTTTTTTGAACACATGNAGAGACAGTGATTGCGCTCCTCGATTNTGAGCTGCATCTTCGGCGTGCCTGAGCAGAACCTTACCNAGTCCTGTTCCTCGAAANTCNGGAGCGACGATGATTGTTTCTAGATGCGCGCTGGGAGCATGACTCAATAATTCCTCACGCATTGTGACCATTATGAAACCTGAGACTTGGCCGTCTTTACTTTCTGCGATATCTACAAAGGTATTGTTTAGTTGTTTGGTGAGACAATCTTCCAATAACGACAAGTCGCTAGTCCAGAGATCAGCCGGATTCCTTTTTTCCGGCAAATCGAAAGCGGCCAGCTCTGGCATTAGGAGAAGCAGCGAATTGAGATCCTCCTCATGTGCGGGACGAATATTATGATCAATCGACATGTGATGAGACTCAGCTCGCATAGGACCAAATTAATATACGGGACAATTTTTGTGCTGTCTCCCAAAAAATTTTCGCAAGCATTGGTTGTATTGGACTTTCATGACAACACAACTGGTGAAGCAGTCGGGTCTATAGATCTGACTCATTTTTCAGATAAATTGAGGATAAAATTACTCTTTTTCCATCACCATTTAAATCAAAGGTTCTCCAGAGATGAGTAATGTTCGACTTGAAAAAGTGCTTAGCCTCGCAAGGCGCACCACGCGCCTTGATGACTTTGGCGATGATGATTTTCTGGAGCCGCTTGATCTCCTCTTGAAGGGTTATTCTAACACTGCTGATTTGAACTGGCTTGGTAGAATCGCGACTCAGATCTACCTACACCGTATGCTTAGTAATCGGCTGCAGTTGCAGGGTTACTTCAAGTGCTTCCCCGTGGCATCTAAAATTAAGATCGAGCGGCCAATTTTTATTCTTGGCCTGCCGCGTACTGGATCGACGCTTTTGCACGAGCTTATGGCCTGTCACCCGGATTTGCGAGCACCGACCTTCTGGGAGGCTACCTTTGTGCCGGGTCATTCAGCTATGGATCGATGTCGCCAGTTGATTACGGCACTNAAGATTAATTTCATTAATGTTCTTTCCCCTGGGTTTAAGTCAGTTCATAAGCTTGGCACTTTCAGACCCCATGAGTGCATTACTTTGCAGGCCATATCACTGCGGACCATGCAGTTCCATGCTGTGCATAATGTGTCGGATTACAATGCCTGGCTAGAGACCTGTGACTGGCAGCCTGCTTACGATATGCATAAACGTTGCCTCCAGTGGTTGCAGTTTAACGGTGGAGCTCAGCGATGGGTACTAAAGGCCCCGGGACACATGCTGTCAATTGAGGCGCTAAATCGCACATATCCCGATGCNCTTTTTATACAGCTACATCGTGANCCTTGTGANGTCATACCNTCTATGGCGAGCCTGTTCTGTCATCTTCGAACACCTTTCGCCAATAGGGTTAATTTAAAAGAGATNGGTCAAGATGTTACNCGGCANTGGCAGCTGGGGTTGTCTTCAACTATGCAACAAAGGGCTGCAAACTCTGAGCTGGATTATCGTTTCTTAGATATAAGTTATCGAGATCTTGTGTCGAATCCCCTTGCTAGGATGCGAGAAATTATGGCTTTCTGTGATCTGAGTTCAAGTGAGACTTCAAGTCAAATTTTCGAGGACTACCTTGCGCAAAATCCGAAGGGTAAACACGGCGATCATCGATATTCTCTCGATCAGTTTGGTTTGTCGCGCAATGCACTGGAAGGCATTTTTGCTGACTACAAAAGGCAATACGCTCTTTGATTGGAGAATCATTCACGGATGATCGCTTGGGGTTTTGTCGCTGTTGAACAGTGATCGATTCGTTCTTAATAAGCTTTTTGCAAGAAGACGTTTCTCTTTAAAAAACGTAGCAGGATTTCCTTACATTTGAAAGGTTTCTCTGATGCGCGCTTCAACCGGCCGGAGGTCTGGTTCAAAGCCTTCCACCTCTTTTTTTGCCTGATCACACTGGGCGTCAGTTAGCGGTTCATGGCGAGTGTTCTCAAATAGGTCCCACGAAAATTTTGGAGAGAACTCGGGGTGTGATTGTATTGTCCAGCATGGTGATGCTGAATAACTTAATGCCGCATTTATGCAGCGCTTGCTTGTCCATTCGATTTGGGCGCATGAGGGTAACGCAACAATCTGATCCTGGTGGTAGACGATACTTTTCAGATAGTCCCCACTTTCAGGATCACGATAGGCCTCGACACCGACTATCCAGCCACATTTTGCTACTTTCCCTCCAAGGGCCTTGGCTATAGCCTGGTGACCAAAGCATATTCCGACCAAAGGTAGTTGTCGCCTGAATGTTTCGATGATGAAAGTCATAAGCGGGAGAATCCAGGGTATCTGATCGTTCACACCGTGTTCAGAGCCCATGATCAGGTATCCGTCGTAAGCAGATGGCTTGGGCAGTACATCGCCCTTGGCCGGGCTACAGATGTCGTACTTGAAGTCAGGTAGGCATCTCTTGAGCAGCCGAGCCCCCATGTCTGCATACCGGCCGTGCTCTTTGCTCAGCTTGCGAGGCAAAGAGCCTGGGTCGATTATGCAGTAGTTGGGTTGGCTCATGGGTGATATTTAGTGGAAGTCGCTCANTCTCGTGGAAGCTCAGTTTGGTTTACAGNGGNCTCAGATCTAAGGCTCGGAAGTAAAGCATTCCCAGTGCAACAATCTGATTGCCGAACCATTGACCAAAAGGTATCCGCCAGTGCTTAATTTTTTCGTAGGCCTCTAGGACTTNGGTGTTCCCTTCCATTGCATTTGCTATAACTTCGGCGGCAATATGGGTTGGTGCCACGCCGTGCCCGGAGTAGCCCATTGAATAATAGACGTTGTCGGTTACCCGACCCAACAGGGGCACCCTTTTCACCACGATACCGATGTTGCCGCCCCACTCATAGTCAATTCCAACGTCAGCTAGTTCAGGATAGGTGGCAAGCATTCTCGGACGCATGCTGTCCTGTATGCTTGCCGGTTCCCTGCCGGAATAGTTGCAGCGACCGCCATACAGCAACCGTTGGTCTGCGGAGAGCCTATAGTAGTCCAGCACATGGTTCAGGTCACAGACTGCGACATCGTCACGATTGATTTTTCTGGCCAAGTTATCAGACAGCGGCTCTGTCGCGATAATGAAGCTGCCGGCGGGAAAGACTAATCCGGACAATTTTCGTGCCTCGAGGTGATGATAGGCATTGCCGGCAATCAGTACCTGGTTAGCAGTAATGGCACCACTTCTGGTGGCCACTCTTACTTTTACACCGTGCTCAATCCCTGTTGCCTCAGTCTGCTCGAATATGTTGGCGCCAAGGTTGGAGGCTGCCCTGGCTTCGCCGGCACACAGGTTCAGAGGGTGCAGGTGACCGTTCAGATTGTTTGTCATCCCTCCAATATATATATCGGTGCCGAGCATTTCCGTGACTTCGTCTTTGTCTGCCAAATGAAGGTGATGGGATAAACCACGCTCGACGTGTTGGTTGTAGTCCTCAGTCAGACCATCCATTTGACTCTTCTTGAGTGCGACTTCGATGTAACAGGATTTCAGGTCACAGTCGATAGCATATTTTTCGACTCGCTCTCGGATGATGTCATTGCCTCGGTAGTGAAGTTTCCAGAGCGTATCTTGGCTAAGTGAATTACTGAGATAGCGGGTCCCGCCGAGGCCGTGTATGAGTTGTCCACCATTCCGCCCGGAAGCCCCCCAGCTAATGCGGTTTTGTTCTAGCACAGTGACTTCCCTGCCTCGTTCTGCCAGGGTTAAGGCACATGCGATGCCGGTGAAACCGCCGCCAATGATGCAGATGTCGGTCTGGCGGTCGCCATCTAGTGCGGGGTAAGTGGTGAGGTCGTTCCTGCTAGCGGCGTAGTAGGACGCCGTATGCTCCTCGCTCATGCTGACTTCCGAGTGAACCAAGCTTTTATCTACCTAAGGATACACGCTTGGGGTTAGGTAGGGTAATTCTCTGCTTACATTTTCTCCTCATTACTGGCAGAGTCAGATCACAGCGTCGGAGGCTTGCAAGAAATGAAAGAGGCAGCGGACTGGTTGAAGAAGCACGAGGTCACCCAGGTTGAATGCATTGTGCCGGACATGAATGGTGCAGCGAAGGGTAAACTAGTGCCTGCTGAGCAGATCCTTGATTCAGAGATTCGCATCGCTGAAGCAATTTTCGGCCAGGACACTATTGGGCAGTGGTGTCATGATGATGACCTATTTCAGGTGGCTGATGTCGATATGGTGATGATACCCGATTATGCATCGCTGTCCGTCCAGCCTTGGTCAGAAGCAACGGCCAGCTGCATTTGCGATTGTAGGACCCTGATGGGAAAGCCGCTGTCGATTGCGCCACGAACTATNCTACGNAANCTGATTGGCAAGTTTGCAGAGCTTGGGTTNAANCCTNTGGTCGCCCAGGANGCTGAGTTCTATTTGGTTGCACCGAACCCTGATCCGNTGCANCCCGTTTTGGCTGCCCCAGGTCTCTCTGGTCGNACTCCCAGNAGCGCNCGATCCTTCCAGGTTGAGGCCATGGGTGAATATGCTCCATTTATCAAAGTTATGCATAAGCACGCCGAGCTCCATGACATTGAGATAACCGGGACTATTCAAGAAATGGGTGAGGGTCAGCTTGAAGTTAACTTTATGCATGGTGATGCGCTAGGCAAGGCTGATGAGATGTTTTACTTTAAGCGGCTGGTTCGACAGGCTGCGCAGGCTTCAGGGTTCAATGCGACTTTTATGGCTATGCCCATGGGCGGTGCGCCGGGCAGCGCAATGCATCTGCACCAGAGCTTACTCGATATTGAAAGCGGCAATAACGTCTTTGTTGATCAAGATGGTGGGTTTACTGATCTATTTCGAGCTTATCTAGGCGGTTTGCAGAAATATACGCCAGCGGTGATGCCGCTGCTGGCACCGAATGTGAATTCGTACAGGCGATTCGAGGGTGCGGTATCTTGCCCGACGAATGTTGAGTGGGGTCTAGACAATAGAACGACAGGTTTTCGAGTTCCGGTTGGCGATGCTGCGGCGACGCGAATTGAAAATCGGATTCCTGGCTCGGATAATAACCCTTATCTAGCAATCGCAGCTAGCCTTGTGTGCGGTTATCTTGGTCTCACTGAGGACCTGCGGCCGCGCAAGGCGGTCGAGGATAGTGCGTGGGATCTAGATCACAAGCTGCCTCGTTCGCTGCGTGAGTCGCTTGATTTATTCAAAGCCTGCGAGCCGGTCGTTGATTTATTGGGTGAACGTTTTGTCAAAGTCCTCTGTGACATAAGGCGGCGGGAGATTGAAGCATTTTCTTCTGTTGTGACTCCATGGGAAAGGGAGCACTTGCTCTTGACGGTCTAGCTGATAACCAGCTCGATAGACCTAAGGCCTCTGGCAGAATAACTGTTTGGTTATATCTATTTATTTTTTTAGGAGGAACTGCCTGAGCTTTAGATAACGGCGTTGGTAATTTGATGCAAATGTTAAAGAGCGCGCACAGCATCAAGAAAGAAATTATGGCGATTGGGTAGGGGTGGACTATCCTGTCATTGTTGCTTAGTTACAGGTTGCTGGTTGGTTGGTGCTTTGTTGCTGGACTGCTAATAAGTTGTGGTGTCCTGTCTTCTGCATTAAACGCAGATGCCACAACACCCGTAACAAAGATAATGATAAGAGAGATAGATATGACCAGAGTAATCACGTCCCTCGGTGTTATCCGTGGTGATGTGTCGACTTACGATCCCGCTATACGTGTCTTTAGAGGGATTCCCTATGCGGCNCCACCNGTAGCCNANCTCCGGTGGCAATCACCACAACCTGCCGACAGCTGGCAGGGTGAATTGGACGCGACTGTGTTCGGCACTTCCTGCTACCAGGAGCGTCATAGCAGCGCTTTTGTCTGGCGCCGTGAAGATTTTTCGGTCAGCGAGGATTGCCTCTACCTAAATATCTGGAGTGAACAGGATGCTGAGAGTCGACCTGTTATGGTTTGGTTTCATGGCGGTGCTCATACTAGTGGTCAGGGCCATTCCCNTATTTTCGATGGCACGGAGCTGGCACGACAGGGGGTGGTGCTGGTCACCATCAACTATCGACTGGGTCCTTTCGGTTACCTTGCACATCCATGGCTGGCTGAGGAGTCGCCGGGTTCTAGCGCCGGCAATTATGGTGAGATGGACAAGATCGCGGCATTGCAATGGGTCCAGGATAACATCCTAGCTTTTGGTGGTGACCCTTCTAATGTAACCATCTTTGGCCAGTCCGCCGGCTCGCAGAGTGTCTGTACGTTGATGACATCCAAGCGGGCCACGGGACTCTTCCACAAGGCGATCGGTCAGTCGGCATCCTGCCTGAATCCCGACTCGATTCGCGACCTAGATGGGCGTGAGCGTGGTAGCCGATTGGTCGAGCAGCTGGCTGTAGGTAATATTGAGGAACTACGGGCTGCAGATCCTGAAGCGCTGCTTGTCGCAGCAGCNGAAACAGGGTGGGGTGCGATGAGTCGTATCGTCATCGATGGAGATATCCTGCAAGAGCCTCATGTGGATACCTATCGGCGTGGTGGTCAGGCAAGAGTGCCGCTAATGATTGGGTCGCTAGCTAACGAAGGTTACGAACTTTTCCCCTTTGATTGTTCACTGACTGAAGCAGAACTCAGTGAATCACTGGAGCNCCAGTTTGGCTCTGATGGCGAGGCCTTGATGGGGCTATATGCTGAGGTGGGATCGTCGGGGGCTATTCAACATGAGATAGCCACCGATCTGTTTATGGCTTTTGGCATGCGTCGCTGGGCGGAATATCAGNCCGTAGCAGATGCNNACACGTATCTTTACTTTATGACCCACGACACACCGGCTTTTCACCTTTACATGTCAGATAGTGACACTCTAAGTCTNCCGGGCGGACCNAGGTCGGCTGGAGCNTATCACTCTGGTGATCTGGCGTTTGTCTTTGGTTCCATGGANAAGGTCGGAACTGATTGGAATGATGCCGACCGNGAGCTCTCNCGGACAATGGTNGGCTATTGGACAAACTTTGCTAGGACTGGGTCTCCNAATGGCGAGGGTCTGCCCGACTGGCAGGCCTTCGACAGGCTGAATCATGCGACCCAAGTGCTCGGTACGCAGTCAGTTAAAAGTACACCCGGTGTGCGACGCGAAAAACTCGATCTCATGGCAAAGACTTACCCTTTCTGAAATAGAAGAGATTTCTGCATGGTTTAGTTTGAGCGTGCTCGCTGCAAACCCTGACGGTTAAGCAAAACGCCTGGCGCTGGTTGATGATTACTATTTAGAGCAACGCCAGGCCTTCTCTCGCAATCATTACCACCAGGCAAGCACTGGACAAACCAAAAACAACTGCCCGCCATGAGACATTATTGTTTGTCAGATGAATGATGGTATGGATTACTCTTAGGCCGACATAGGCCCAGGCGAGCTGGACATGCAACNCGTCGGNGTGGCTCATGAGATGGATATACACGAGAGCNGCATAGAACAGGGTCGGTTGCTCNAACAGATGATTGTAATTGTCGGTTATGTAGCGCAGCCGNGCCGGTAGATTTGGCCTTAATTCATCAGAGTGTCGCGCCCCTTCGGCCTTGCCCCAGAACTTAATGATCAGCGGTGCCCTTGAAAAAAACAGCACCATGGTCATGACGCTGGTCAGGGCCATAAGGGCTAGCATTGGATAGAGTATGTTCATGATGAACTCCGTTTCATTGTTATAGATGGATGTTTTGGGTTTCTGCGTGTTAAGCGCATGCGGATGACCTTNTACACGTCTTCTATCTTAAATAATCTGCGTGTCTATACAATGCTGCCGCGGCTGCGTGCTTGCAAGATTCGCTCTGATTGCCTCTACAGCTGCCTTAATGATGTCAAGTACCGTCGTCACATGCTAGCGTTGTATGTAGTGAGCGNAGGTTGGCTGCTGGCTTTTACCCCAGTAATCTTGAGCACCATCAAGTTGCAGTAATGTTGCTTCTTAGTCAATTTTGAGTAGAACCGCATGTGCCCAATGTTTATTGATATGCCCTNAGGGATCCTTCCAGTAGCNTAGTAATTATAACTTCTATGCTAGCCTAGGTTTTTAAGTCATCGAAGGCGCATCGTTGCTGAGAAGAATTTTGCTGGTAACTATATTTTTTAGAAGACAGAAAATTGGGTGAATAGACGCTTGGTGGTGCTTTCAACTTGAGGGATTTTCATGAAATGCTATTGATTAATGGCTNCATGCTGCTGGCTTTGNTGGATGAACAAATTAGTCACTGGGTTGCCCATCAAGCTGCGATGACACATTGAATTTGCGACATATCGGAGAAAAAGAATTATGACAAATATCAGCTTTTCACAAGAAAACTGGGGCTACCCGCCATATAACCGGGATAGTTTTCAGCAGATACAGTCCCTGTTTCCAACAGTGCGAATAACTAGAGGTGAAGGGCCGACTTACCGATTTAATGAAGCGAGTCGGGATTTGTCTGGGCTCACCTACGCTGGCGTCGATGGTGGGACGCGAACGGTTGAACAGATGCTGGATGATACGTTTACGGACTCGTTTTTGGTGGTAAAAGACGGCGCTATCTTGACTGAAATTTACTTCAATCAGATGGGGCCGGAGAGTCACCATCTGATGAATTCTGTGAGCAAGTCCTTTATCGGCGCCCTCATTGGTATTGTCGCAGCAGAAGGTTCTATCCAAGTAGAGGGTCTTGTTCGAGACTATGTGCCAGAACTGGCAGAGGGTGCTTTTCAAGACACTACGATTAGAACAGCACTTGATATGACGGCAGCTGTTGAATTTGGTGAGGATTACTCTGACTTGAATGCGGATTTTTGGATGGAAGCTTCGGTTGTGGGCTGGCGTCCAGCGCTGGTTAAGCCAGATGCACCTGCGACCCTTTTCGAATATGCACTCTCTCGACAGCGAACTGAACAAAAGGAAGGTGAGAAATACCACTACCGGACAATTCTTACAAATGTATTGGCAATGGTGCTTGAACGAGCCACTGACACACCATTACCCAAATTGTTGCAATCCCGTATTTGGTCGAAGCTGGGTCCAGAACAAGATGCTTGTATAGTCGTTGACCGCGTCGGGTTTCCGTATGTGGGAGCGGGCATGAACGCTTGTACGAGAGATTTGGCGCGCTTCGGACAAATGATTGTCGGGAACGGCTCGATTGCTGGCCATCAGATAGTCCCGAGTGAATGGATAGATGACATTCGATATGCTGAGCGACGGTCTGTCGATTTGTTTGCGGCCAGTGATTACGGTGGGATGTTTGAAGGTGGACATTATCGAAGCCAGTTTTGGGTGGCTGATGCTGATCGAGGAATTATTCATTGCTTAGGTATACACGGACAAAGCATTCACATGAATATGACAACGGGTACTGTGATTGTTAAATTTTCAAGCCATCCGGAACCGGCTGACATGCCTCTTTTCGTTGATACATTTTTGGCTATGGATGCTATTTCTGAGTCAGTCTAATTAGATGTCCATTGTGACTTCTCTGCCCGAAGATGATCGCTTACATGCGCTGTTGCAAATTTAGCGGCAGCGCGGGCAGGCTTCCTCCGTCCACGGCGCGGTGAGTAACAGAAACTTGGTGATTGTGATTGCAAACGTTGAATTGGTATAAGCTATTGCGGTCTTTCCGCTTCTAAAGCCTTTAAAGCATCATCAATCTGAAACTTGCTGACCGTATGTTTTTATACGCAAAGACAAGGAATTCGTTGCGACGATTCTGTCCCTTATAGCGATATCAACACCCTGACCGCCAACAGATGACATGGTGTTAGCAGCGTCTCCAAGTAATAGCGCCATTAAGCGATCAAGAAAGGGCTCGATTAGATTCGCTAACTAAAAGGGACTTTGAAATGCAGAGCTGTAGTTAGAAAGATGCTCTGCTTGTTGAGTTGCCCAAAAGTCACTAATCTGCGCGGCATGCTAAAGCAGTCCTGGTTTAGATTAGAGATAAGCGAGATCATGCGATTGGGTATTCCTATGGTGGTTACCCAACTGTTCATCATGGGCATGGGTTTTGTGGACACTGTGATGGCAGGACGTTACAGCGCTCAGGCACTCGCAGGCGTCGCTTTGGGCGGCAACGTGCTGTGGCCTGTTTTTATGTTTATGTCGGGACTGACCATGGCGTTAACGCCCATCGTGGCTCAGTTACGGGGTGCCCATAAAGTCGATCAAGTTGGTGAAAAAGTTAGGCAGGGACTTTGGATCGCATTAGCCTGCGGAGTCGCAATGACTTCNATTATGTTGTTGTCTAAACCATTTTACCATTGGCTTGATGNGGNGCCTGCTGTTACNCAGATCGCATTGGGCTACCTTTATGCTTGTGCAGCGGGACTNATACCCGCGATGCTCTACATCACGCTTCGTTTTACAGCTGAGGGCCTTGGCCACACTAAACCTCCGATGTTAATAGCGGGTGCCGCATTGCTGGTGAATATTCCAGTTAACTATATNTTCATTTACGGGAAGTTTGGCGCCCCGGAGTTAGGGGGTGTTGGGTGTGGNGTCGCAACGGCCGTTGTCTTCTGGTTTGAATTCTTCGCCATAGTANTTATCACGCGNATGGATTTTTTTAAGCGNACNGGATTTTGGATTAGATTTAGTTTGCCTAACTTTCGTGTTTTGAAGGAGATATTGGTAGTTGGTTTGCCGATCGGTGCATCTTCTTTCGTTGGAATGATGATTTTTTCACTGCTGGGNTTCCTTATCGCTCGGATCGGTGTGAACGAGCTNGCGGCGCACAGCATAGCCGGAAATCTGAATTGGATGACCTATGTCATACCGATGGCGATGGGTAATGCGATAACCATCCGGGTTGGCTTTGCGATTGGCGCACTGGATGAGCTGGCTATACGTCGAACATTGCAAACATCGATGGTTGTTATTCTTGTCTATGCAGTGCTTGTCACNCTAATGCTAATTTTCTTCCGCCATTCGCTNGTATCCCTNTACACNATAGATGANNCNGTACTGAAGATCGCTACNACGTTAATGTTATTCGTAGCGTTTTATCAAATATTTGATGATTTGCTGGCGGCATTTAACGGGGCACTTAGAGGNTTCAAAGATACCTTNGTACCTATGGTGATGTCCTTGTTCAGTTACTGGTTTGTCTCTTTACCTTTAGGCTATGTTCTAGCTGAAGGCCTAATGTTCGGTATTCGGCCACTCGGAGTCTATGGTTATTGGAGTGCATTGACCTTCGGTCTGTTTCTAACGGGGTTTTGTGTCGGACTACGTTTATGGTTTACAGCTCGTAGAGAGCACTATCGGATCCGAGAGGCTAACGCGTAAATTGACTTAAGCTGTTTATTTACTCAGACGGTTTGCATCTTTCCTGGTAGCGATATTTNAGTCTGGATATGTTGACATAGTTGCGATTAATGCGGTTAGTCATCTCTGCCTGGACAAAAGCCCACTCGTCATTGAACAGCTCTTCTCCTAGCTCATCGCCATATTCCTCACGGCCCGCTCGCTTTGCGAGCGTGATGTAATAATTCATTTTCTTTTGATGTGCTTCGGCAAGCGCTTCCAGATGGGAGTCACTGCGCATAGCGCCTACCATCATACGATGATAGACACCGCAGGTCGTATAGCTGGCCATGGACTCTTCAGCGTAAGCAAATCGGAAGGGCAGGGTTAACACGAGTAGCGTAAGACTGATTTTGACTGGTATGCCGGTTAACAATATAAGCCTACCTTGATTGGCCGCCTGCGGAGGTATTGGTACTAAGATAGTGAAGTTACCTTTAATTGTCATACTGGAACACATGGTTGGCTTTGGATACAGCGTTATTTATCGCTAGGCTCGTTTTGTTTCGCTCTCGTCAGATGTGTTGTTTTGCGAATTCCTTAAACACTTGAATGCAAAGATCAGGATGCATCAAGACGCTGCCATGGCCAATGTTTCGTAGTTCTACCATCTTAGCGCCACGTATCAGTTTGGCCGCCTCCCTNCTTGATCGCAGGTTNGGGTCATGGTCACCCGTTGCAATTAGCACTGGTCTCGTAATAAGTGGCGCAAGTGAAGAGAGGTCTGACTTTGTCGCGGCAGTGAGGCTAAGGTCNAGAGATGNTTTGTCAATGTGATGGTTCCATCCGTTTGGCAGGGTTGGCGGCGTAAAACCTTCTTCAGATAGGCGTCGCATAGCCTCTCGGTATCCCGCTTGCTGCGCCTTAATATCTGCCTCGCCAATATTTAGATCAAACAAAGCAGCGCTAATTACTCGCTCTTGTTCGAAGGCACAGAAAGCCAGCGCAGCTCGNGAGCCCCAGGCCATGGACCATATGTGACATTTGTCGATACCCAGGCTTTCAAGAAGGCGGCAGGCGTCCGTGGCNTAAGTTGTAAAATTATAGTCGGTGCTTGAAGAGGCGCGGCTGTAGCCGGCGCCCCGAATATCAAATTTCACTAAAAAAAACCTATCGGTCAGTCGAGGAGTGACATAATCCCACTGCCTCAGAGTGCAGCGAGCCCCATGCCACAAGAGCAGGGCCGGTCTTCCGGGATCTCCGTCTGTTTCATAATGAAGGAGAGTCCCGTCATCGACTTCAAGAAACAACCTAGTTGTCTCTTACTGTCGTGTCTTCAGTCAGGTAAGCCGAGTACACGCTTAGAAATAATATTCATCTGCACTTCGTTGGTGCCGCCATAGATGGTTACGGCGCGATCACGTAACCAGCCCTCGGTTGCTTCAAGTTCCTCNGTCGTGAACGCATCACCTTCCCAACCGAAACCTTGAGTACCCCGCAGATCAGACTTGAGCGACGCGCTCTCTTTGGCAACTGTTGAGCCAACCAACTTGAANATGGAGGTGGTNGCACCAGGTGCTTTGCCAGACTGAGATTCNGCTGCCACGCGTTGNACTGTCAATTGGAGCGATTTTTCCAACATAGTTTGNTGGGTGATCCTGTCACGAGCATTCGGGTCGCTTAGACGCCCTTGCTCTTCGCCTGAGTAATTACGAACTATGCTGGCATAGGGNTTGCTTGTTTTGGATTTTTTCTTTGTCCTGACTGAACTTGCTGATCGCTCGTATTGGAGCAGCCGCTTGCCAACCGTCCANCCTTTGTTTAGTTCACCTACAAGATCGTCGCGCCGAGCCACAGCGTTATCGAGAAAAGTCTCACAGAATGGTGAATTCCCGGAAATCAGTCTTATAGGTTTGACGGTAACGCCGGGCTGGTCCATTTCGAGCAACACGAAACTTATACCGTCGTGTTTTGCTGCATCAGGGTTGGTGCGAACCAGAGCGAACATCCAGTCGGCATATTGAGCACCGGACGTCCATATTTTTTGACCGTTGATAACGAAGTGATCCCCCTCCAGTACTGCTTTTGTTTGAAGGCTGGCCAGATCGGAGCCGGACCCCGGTTCGCTGTAGCCCTGACACCAGCGCACTTCCCCACTAATAATTTTCGGTAGGTGACGTTGTTTCNGCTCCTCGGTGCCATACTCCAAAAGGGTGGGGCCAATCATAGCCAGACCCATGCCGGCAGAGGGTGGGAGAGCCTTGAGGGTTGCCATTTCTTGCTGGAAGATTTGTCCTTCCTCATAGGTTAGGCCGCCGCCACCAAATTCTTGTGGCCAAGTTGGCGCTGTCCAGCCNCTCTCAGCAGCAGCGTGCAACCATAGGCGTGCGTCGTCTGTGTCGTACACCTCGTGGGAGTTCTCAATATTTACCACGCGATTACGCATGCTTTGCGGACAGTGNGTGTCGATGAAATCACGGACTTCTTGACGAAAAGTATCCAACGTCNTTTTCCTCTCCAAAAAATTAGGGTCAGCAACCAGTTCTTCTNTTCAAGAANTGGNCTCTCATTAAAAACTTTAACGTCGGCATCCAACGGCTGCAAGGCCTGTGGGGGGTAAACTTAGACGTCGAGCTATAAATCTTATATTCCTTACTATTATTTCGACGCTGTGTGGCAATAGTCAATATTTTAAAATTATCCGGTTCAGTTTAATCCGAAATGCTGGCCTAACGATATTTATGTTTGCGGCGTCAAAACTGTCAGGGAAACTGAGTTGGTTATTGCCGAGCTCCCGCTGATACCAGTTATTGCCTCTAGCTCATTTATCCGCGGCGATCCTAGTGGGCCTTCGAGCATCCGGGCCGTAGAGATTTACTTTCAGGCTTGAGATCGCATGGACCAGAGAATTTGGCGCGATTTTTTGTTTACCCGTCCAATAGATATTAGGGAAGCGTTTGAAGATTTGCTCGAAAGCAAGTCTTAGCTGCATCTTGGCAATCCNTGATCCNAGGCACTTGTGCACCCCGTGNCCAAANGCCAGGTGTTTTTCAACGTTATCCCTGTGCAAATTGAAGGTGTCAGGATCTGGGAAAATATCGGGGTCTCGGTTAGCGGCACCATACCAAAGCACGACTTTTTCATCTTTGGCGATAGGCTGGCCATTTATTTCGGTGTCCTCGACTGCTGTGCGTCTCATATGAATTACTGGCGATACCATTCGCAACGCCTCCTCCGACATCTGCGGAATTAGGGAAGGATCATCTAAGACTATGGTTCGCTGATTTGGGAATTCGGTCATCAATCGGATCGTTCCCGACAGGGAGTTACGCGAGGTATCGTTGCCCGCAAATATTATGAGCAGCCAGGAACCATCGAGGTATTCTTGCGGTAAAAGTTCCCCTTCCAGTTTGGACTGGGCTATAACGGTCAGTAAGTCGTCTCTTGGATTAGCTCTCCGGTCTTTCATGATCCTTTCGCCAAAGGCGAACATTTCTTGCACGACTTTATTAAAGCGGAAAGGAAACATTGGTTCGCTGAGGAATGTTTGCCATGGGTTTGCCAGAAACTGGCCGGCAAGTTCGAGATGATGCATCCATAGCTTTATTCGAGGCCGATCTTCTTCGTCAATCCCAAGCATTTCACACAATGTAAAAAGCGGTAGTTCCTCGGAAAACAATTTAGCGAAGTCGACTACAGGCCCTTGGCGTTCGAGCTCGTCCAGCATAGCATCGATCTTAGTTTCTACCTTGTCGCGTAGAGTTTCAATGTAGGCCGGGAAAAAGAATTCACTCTGTTGCATGCGCATCTCCATGTGCGCAGGCGCGTCGAGATTAATTAGGGAGTTAAACGCTGCAGGGGCTAGCTTCTCTGGTTTCCAAAGCTTTCGGTCGCCGACCATCATGTTGATGCTGCCGCGCTGGGAGGAGAAGANACGGTGAGCGAGCTCCACCTNTTTGATGTCATTGTAGCGAGTGACTGACCAGAAGCCGGACATCCCTTTGGGTGGCCTGGACCACATAACTGGGGCATGCTCTCGCATCTCACGGTAAAGCTCGAAAGGGTGGCCGTCAGTCCATGAGGAGGGATTCCAGAAATCGAATGAGTCGAAGACAGGATAGAAAGGTTGATTAGTGGAAATTGGTTGATCTGTATCGATCAGTATTTCGTCGCTAACAAGTTTCATGATAGTGCACGCTCAAAGACGAAACCTTCGTAGTCTNNACTCGCGACTTCAGTTAGNCGATCAAAATATTGGGAACCTCGTAAATGTCCCAGGAACTGTTTGGGCTTGCCCGGGATGTTAGCTCCCATATACCAAGAATCGGTTCGGGGATAGAGAGTGCGGTTGGCTATGCTGTTGATTTCATTATTCCAGTTAGATTCAGCCTCGGTGGTTGCTTCGACTGCACCGAGTCCNTGTTCGCGGACATAGGTGATGCAGTCAGCAATAAACTCAGTCGTGAGTTCAGCGCCAAGGGGCATGGTAAAGAAGACGCCTGGCGCGCCCGGGCCATGAATCATAAACATATTTGGGAAGCCAGCGATAGCTGTCCCAAGATAATTGTCAAATCGGTCATCCCATTTCTGTTTCAAACGNACGCCATCGCGACCTATTGGATTGAGATTGAGCATTGAGCCGCTTACTGCATCAAAACCGGTGGCCAACACCAGCATATCGAACTCATGTTCGGTTTCCCGCGTGCGGATTCCCGATGGCGTAAAGTGTTTGATCGGATCTCTGCGCAGATCGACGAGTGTCACGTTATCGCGGTTNTAGGTTTCAAAATAACCGTTATCGAGAATCAACCGCTTGGTTCCGAAGTGGTAATCTGGCAGCAACTTACTAGCTTTAACCGGATCGTTAACAATCTCGCGGATCTTGCCCCGGACAAATTCCGATACTTCCTCGTTAAGCGTCTCNTCACTGAGGACGCCAATGAAGCTGTTGATAGAAAGATGAATGCCTCCTTCCTTCCAGAGTTCTTCGTAGATAGCATGTCGCTGCTCGGCGGTGTATTCGTCCGCTCGACGACGATTTGTCTTGAAGGGCCAGCCCCCTCGACGCCGCATTGAATTACGAANCTGTTGCCACTCCGTTCGATAAAGATTGATTTCTTCTTCACTTAGGGGCCGATTCCGGGCCGGCAGGGAATACTGAGGTGTCCGCTGAAAGACGGTTAGATGCTCGGCGGTTTTTGCTATCTCNGGTATAGACTGAATACCNGAGGANCCAGTGCCGACCACTGCNACGCGCTTGCCTCTGAAACTTACGGGCTCGTGTGGCCATCGACCTGTGTGGTAGCACTCGCCAGCAAAGTCATTGATGCCGGGATAATCGGGTCTGTTTTCCACGAAGAGCGCGCCAACGGCACAGATGAGAAATTGAGCTTTGACCGATTCTCCCTGGTCAGTTTTTATCTCCCAGGTTTGGGTATCTTCCTCAAAGCTTGCCTCAGTTACCCAGGTGTTGAAATGAATGTCCTTCCTTAAATTAAAACGGTCCGCAAAGTGTTCAAGGTAGGCGAGTACGGATTTCTGCGATGTCTGGGTTTCTGTCCACGCCCAGTCATTGACCAGTTCCTGACAGAATGTATAAGCATAGAAAGGACTGCTGGGTGCATCAACCCGCGCGCCAGGGTATCGGTTGTACCACCATGTTCCCCCTACGCCGGCCGCGGCATCATAGGCACGAACCTTTAAATTTAGATTGTCACGTAAGTGGTGTAGGGCATAGAGCCCTCCGAATCCTGAACCAATAATCAGAGCGTCGAAATCATGGGTGCTCATGGTTGTCTTGTCCCTTCAATGAAAAAGTCCCGTTGTCCCTGTAGATGACGGTCGATCATTCTCGAGCGACCTTAGAAAAATACAACGAGTCGAGGTTTCTGCGCAAGCCGTCGGTTAAGACCTCTTAAAGAATGTCTCTCGTTTAGTTGTTCAGGTTCCGATCTATCCGGTCATGCACCGGATCGTATTTTTATGGGTCGGAGTTCCAGAGAGATAAAGGCCTCTGGCATCTCGCGCCATTGTTCGATGGTTTTAGCATGATACTNATCAGACAAATCCCAGTAACGTGGCGCCATTCGATCGATCAAGGTTGTCCATTCCTCAGTTGTGTACTCCCCCAGTGTTACGCTGCCATCGAAAGCAACCCAGCCTTCGGCTTCCCCGATTAGATTAGTAACTAGCACTGAGATGTTAGGATCTTCTCTTAGATGGGTAATTTTAGGGCTGTTGCGTCCGGCAAACATTCTGACAACTTGGGAGTCCCAGTCAAACCAGACTGGGACTCCCGTCGGTGCCGGTCCAGAGCCGTTGTAGAGCAGCATAGCCAGACGTGGTGTAGCCAGAAACGCGTTCAGATTTGCATGGTTTTTTAGACTTTTACTCACTCAGTGTTCTCTTTTGAAAACTCGGTAGATCCTGTTGACTGCTGTCAGTTGCGGTATTCTTTCGGGTGTGANGCTTGATTACGCTTTGCCATCAGCTTCCAGTTTGGCTCGAAGAGCCGGATCAATTGCGGGATAGACATGAGGATTCCAAGCTGAAGGAATCCCTAACTCATAACCTTCACGCTGCCAATTGTCCTCACCATCACGTAATTCAGCAAGGCCCCAGCTAAGTAGGGAATATGCATTATCGGCAATAGTCTGCTCGATTGTGAAAGGCTCAAGATTCAACTGAGTCCTCACTTTTTCGAGGGTCGCTACAGGCGATCTGTAAGTCCTGCCTTCACGAAAATTTCCGGCGATACCTTTGTTAGGAAAGAGCCTTCTTAGATGAGCCTGAAGATCCTGTTGAGCAATCAGTCCGGATTCATCTGGCGCAACAAGATTGTAGCGCTGGCCGTTACTATTGTTAGGATGCTCAGCGATTAGCACTTGGGCGCGAGCTACGTCGCGTACATCAACTATGTTCCAGAACATTCTGGGATGGCCATAACCCGACAGCATGTCGCCGATGCGGGTCTGCCAAGCCCAGGGTCGAAAGTGACTCTTAGATAAAAGAGGTCCAATTACGTGGCAGGGACAGACGCCGAAAGCGGCAATGTTCAGCGCATCTGCTTCCTCGTAGACAAAACGTTCTGATTGAACTTTGGTCATTGCGTAGGCTACTTCGCGATTACGTGCGACTGTTTCCATATCCCATTCCGATCCTTCGCGTCGCATCTCTTGATTCATATCCGCCCACGAGTCTTCGGTGTATTGATAACCTTCGTCGCAGGGGTGCCCTACGGCCGCGAATGAACTGGTATAAATAAGCCGCCTGACTGATGGAGCCTGGCGAATTGATGTCATAAGCATGCGCGTCGCTAAAAGTCCGCCGTCATACACTTTTTGCGGAGTTGATCCTTGGAGGTTACCCATCTCTGCTGCAGCATGAAACACTGCTGTGCAATCTCTGAATACATCGTCGTAAACACCGGGTTTGGTCATGTCACAGCTGTGGAGAGAAACTTTGCCGGGCCCAGAAAGATTCATCGCTTGCAAGTGCGCTGTATTTCCGATGTTGCTCGCATCGCGGACACAAGCACGGACTTCATAGCCTTTTTCTTTTAACACGTTGACTATATGCGAGCCGATGTAGCCTGCGCTGCCTGTAACTGCGACCGGACCATCGGTAGCATTAATGGAGTCGGACATTAGGTTCCCCTTTATTTATAGATCGCCCGTGAGATTGAAGCATGGTTTCTCTTTCAGGATATTTAGTTCTTTCTTGCTCTTTAGCGGAAGCCAGAAGTATCTATTATACATTTATGCACCTGAGCATTTACGTTAGAACTGAAATCAATGCACTGGATTAGGTCAACAGAATACAAATGTTTTGCCCCTAGGCCTGAACGTATTTGAAAACTTTGTTGGAAGATTCGTATCAGACCTGTACAGTGTAGGTAAACCTATGAGAGGTAAAAATAATGAGCAAAAATATCACGGGCGCAACAGATAAGTATCTTCAGCGTTTTTTGAACGGGGTTGAAAAACGCAACCAGAACGAACCTGAATTCATTCAGGCGGTATCTGAAGTCGCGGAAAGTATATTCCCCTACATTGCCGATAAGCCGATTTATCATGAAATGCAGATACTTGAGCGTATGGCGGAACCTGATCGTGTGGTTATGTTTCGTGTTCCTTGGACAGATGATGAAGGCAATATTCGTAACCAACGCGGCTACAGGGTTCAGTTCAACAGCTCCATTGGCCCCTACAAGGGCGGCCTCCGGTTCCATCCGTCCGTAAATCTTAGCGTTTTAAAATTTCTTGGGTTTGAACAGACTTTTAAGAACAGCCTTACAGGTCTGCCGATGGGAGGAGGAAAAGGTGGGTCTGATTTCAATCCGAAAGGGAAGTCGGACAATGAGGTTATGCGTTTTTGCCAGTCTTTCATGACTGAACTTTATCGACATATTGGCGAAGATACCGATATTCCTGCTGGTGATATTGGAGTCGGAGCAAGGGAAATCGGGTTTTTGTTTGGGCAGTACAAACGAATAGAAAATCGCTTCGTAGGTGTCCTAACTGGTAAAGGCATGGCCTTTGGTGGAAGCAAAATTAGGACAGAAGCGACCGGCTATGGAACGGTCTACTTCATGCAGAACATGTTAGAGCACGTAAGCGATGGATTTAAGGACAAAACGGTTGTTGTCTCAGGCTCCGGTAACGTCGCAAGCTACGCTGTTCAAAAAGTAAACGATTTGGGAGGCAAAGCTGTTACATTGTCAGACTCATCAGGTTTTATCCATGACCCAGACGGGATAGACCAAGAAAAGCTAGATTTTGTTTTGGACCTGAAAAATGTACGCCGCGGAAGAATAAGCGAGTATGCGGATAAATATAAGTCAGCTACATTCCATGAAGGAAGACCTTGGGGAGTAAAGTGTGACATTGCGTTGCCATGTGCAACCCAAAATGAGATTAATGGCGATGAAGCTAAAACCTTAGTAGACAACGGATGCATGGGTATTGCCGAAGGTGCCAACATGCCGACTGATTTAACGGGTATAGGAGTCTTCCAAAACGCAGGCATTCTCTACGCGCCCAGTAAGGCGGCGAATGCGGGTGGTGTTGCAGTATCTGGTCTAGAAATGAGTCAAAATAGCGCGCGCATTGCTTGGGATGAGGAAGAATTAGATCAACGTTTGAAGGGAATCATGAAGGGCATCCATGATAGTTGCGTCCAGTATGGTCAGCAAGATGACCGAGTTGATTATCTGGCAGGAGCAAATATTGCCGGATTTATCAAGGTAGCAGAAGCCATGCTGTCCTACGGTCACACCTAAGATCGAAGCAGGCTTCCCGCGCGAGTCTCTAACTAGTGGTTTGTTAGTTAAAGCAGCTCTTGATCGACCGTTATTGAGAGCTTCGCCGAAACCATACAACTGGTTTTGTTCAGAGGATGATACAGCACTTTTTTTGATGGGCATCATCCTCTTGCGAGGTTTGGAGCGGTAACGCCTCCTCTCGTTCCCGTGTCTAGAAAGAGCAGCTTCAGACTGGCTCGCAGACTCAAAGAGGGGAATTTTGCATCCATTAGATTTATTGATGGTGGTCGCGTATCTAGCGATTATTATCTATGTCGGTGTGAGGCTCAGTGGCCGAGTAAAAACAGATCGTGATTTCTTTTTGGCAGGTCGAAGCCTCGCTTTCTGGGTCGTCGGCCTCTCAATTATCGGAACTAATATCGGAGCCGATAGTTATATTGGCGCTTCTGGCAATGCATATAAGGTTGGTATAGCACAGGCCAATTTCGAGTGGATTGGTGCTATACCAGCGATGATCATTGCCTCCTTAGTGTTCATTCCTCTTTACTGGAAGGCAGGAGTGTATTCGATCCCCGAATACCTAGGAATGCGCTACAGTCAAGCGGTAAGAGTCACGGCTGCGACGATAACCAGTATAGTCTCAGTCTTTGCAATCGCTGTGGCGCTTTGGGCTATCGCTATTACTTTACAAACATACCTGGGTTGGCCGACATGGTTGGGTATATTTGTTACGGGCACGATTGTTGGCGCTTATTCGGTCGTGGGCGGTTTGGCCGCGGTAGCTTTCACTGACTCACTCCAGGTAGTGGTTATGTTTGTCGGAGGTATAGTCATCGTTGGGTTGGGCCTATCTGGAGCTGGCGGCCTAGAGAGTTTTGCGGAAGCCTTAAAGAAAGAAAATCCGGAGCATCTCCATGCGTATTTACCGGCAGATCATGAAACTTTTCCGTGGCCTGGCGTCATTCTAGGATTAGGTATAGTTCTTTCACCGGCATATTGGTGTGCAGGCCAAGCTATTTTGCAGCGTACCCTTGGAGCACGCAGTCAATGGGATGCGAGCGCAGGTATGATGTTGGCAGCGTTAGCGAAAACTTGTGTTCCGTTGTTAATTGTATTTCCTGGGTTGTTGGCGTTGGTCATGCTCGCGGAAATCGAGTATCCGGATCAGGCAATGGCTTGGGTGATAAAGGAGGTCTTACCTCCAGGGATATCAGGTCTTATGTTCATTGCTATTATTGCCGCCCTACAGTCGACTATTGATTCAAGTGTAAATTCAACCTCTCTTCTGATTACGCGGGATATCAGACACGTCCTGATCAGAAATGCTGATCCTAAAAAAGATCTTTTGATCGGCCGTTACCTCACGGTGGCGTTGCTACTGCTCGCTATGGGCACTGCACCGATCATTTCGACGATGGGTGGGATCTATCAGTTCATTCAAACCTTGTTGTCGCTTTTTCAAGGTCCCATGCTGGCACTTTTATTATTGGGTGCGTTTACACGACGCGCAACGGCCGCCGGAGGTCTCTGGACACTGATTTCTGGGGTAATAGTGGCAATACTATTGTTAGTGCTGGATATGAATATGCTTTATGTAGCATTCAGCAGCTTCGTTTATTCTCTGGTAGCGCTTTGGATAGTCAGCGGCTTTACAACGCATGATGTTGACATTAATTTTGAGAAGCTCACATACATACCTTGGTGGCAGAGAAAGAAGATCACGTAATGGAATTACCTGCGTCTTGGGCGAACTTTGTTAGTATCGTTGGATTCATATTTTTGGCCGCTTTGGTATGGTCGATTCCTAAGGGATTGATATATAAAGAAGCTCCGGACAGTGCAGCCTGGCGCGACATTCGTCTTTGGGCTACATCGTTAATTATTTTTCAAATCATGCTTTACGTTACGTTCACCTGAGATAGGTAGGATGCTACTCAAATAGCTGACTCTGTTGCTAGTCTTCTGTGGGGCAGCAGGCTCTGAAATCAGAAAACAAACCACATCCCTCGCATATTTTTAAGATAGATACATATGGCGTTCGTTGGTTTTCGCTTTGAATCGGTATCTTGAAGGCCTAGAATTGGCCCCTCCTTGTTTTAGTGAAAGTAAAGATGCTCAGAGCTCTGATGATATGTCTATTTACTGGTCAGCTAATAATGGCGGCCGTGGTAATGGCTGATGAAATACCTGTAGAAGATTTTTTCCGAAATTCAGAGTACTCGGCACTTCAGCTATCTCCTAGCGGAAAATATATGGCGACTCTCGCGCCTATTCATGGGCATCGGAATTTAGTGGTGATGGAAACAGACGGCCTGAAGAATCCAAAACAGCTCACTGGAATTTCTGACCAAGACATCCTGGGTTACAGCTGGGTTAGTGACGATGTCATAGTTTTTACCATGGATGATGATGGTCGGGAAGATTTCGGTCTTTATTCGGTCAACAGGACCACTAAAAAACCAAAGTTTAAGCCACTGATCGAGCCCGAGTTTAAGCGTGACGGACTAAAATTTGCGACTATCGTGTCGCTTCTGCCTGACGATCCCGACCATATTATTGTTCAGTGGAACAAGCGGAAAGTCGCTTATTTCGGTCTTTACAAGTTAAACGTGCATAACGGACAAACAGTGCCCCTCACTGAAAAAATCAATGACGTCAACGGTTGGCTTGTTGACCATCAGGGAGTGCCTAGGGTTGCCATGGTGGTCAAAGGACTTGACGCAAAACTACTCTATAGGTCAAAGGAAGATGCAGAGTTTCGTGCTCTTTGGGAAGGTGGCTATCTTGACGAGGGGATTACTCCCCTGGCTTTCGATTTCGACAATAAGATGATGTATGTAGCGTCCAACATCGGCCGTGATCGAAGTGCCATTTACAGGTTCAACCCTGAGACAAATGAACTTGGGGATATGTTGTTCGAGCATGACAAGGTCGATGTTTTTGGTCTGATTATGTCGCGTGCTCAGCGCAAACTGTTAGGAGTGACCTATTTTGATGATTATCCCCAATGGCATTTCTTTGATAAGACTGAAGCTGAAATCTATGAAAGCCTGCAGGCAGCTTTTCCTGGTATGACAGTGGACATAGTTAGTACCACAGATGATGAAAAACTAAATGTCTTGTTGGTTAGTAGCGATCGTGACCCCGGTAGTTATTATCTTTATGACCGTGAAACTGGTGCCGCCCGTTTTTTGCTGGCGCCTCGTCAATGGATCGATCCCGAGCAAATGTCTCGAATGGAACCCATTTCCTTTACGGCACGAGATGGTTTAGAAATCCCTGGCTATCTGACCTTGCCGAAAGATCGAAAGTTGGACGAGGCGGTACCGCTAATTGTAAATCCCCATGGCGGTCCATTTGGTGTGCGTGATTTCTGGGGATACAACGCAGAGCATCAGTTTTTTGCTAATCGAGGTTATGCTGTTGTGCAGGTAAACTTTCGCGGTTCTGGTGGCTATGGCAGAAAATTCCAGCAGGCGGGATATGGCCAATGGGGCAAAGACATGCAGAACGATATCAGTGATGCCGTTAAATATCTGATCGATGAAGGAATTGCGGACCCCGAGCGTATTTGTATTTATGGCGGTAGTTATGGAGGTTACGCTACCATGGCAGGACTTACCTTTACGCCCGAACTTTATCGGTGTGGTATCAACTACGTTGGGGTAACAGACGTGGCTCTTCTTTTTAGTTCCATGCCAAAGCACTGGGAGCCCTTGCGAGAGGTCATGAAAATCCAAATCGGTGATCCTGAAAACAAGGAGTGGATGGATGCGATATCGCCACTTGCCCATGTAGATAAGATAGATGATCCGCTTATGATCGTTCACGGTAGGCAAGACCCCAGAGTGGTAATGAAACATGCCGACCGGCTTCGGAGAGAGTTGAAGAAGGCTAAAAAACCCTTTGAATGGTTCGTTAAGGGTAATGAGGGTCATGGTTTTCGAAAGGAGGATAATCGGCTGGAGCTGTATCGTAAGGTCGATGAATTCCTTGCAAAAAATTTATGATGGATAGAAATCCCGAGAGCAGAGCTCCATCTTAAAGCTCCCTATTGAGGTTCCCTTCTGAGAACATAGTTACAGAAAAGGAGCCCTATTGCTCTTCTTTTAACGGTTGGTTCAACTTCGGATGAGATTAGCCCATTTCACAAAAGTCAGAGTTACACTGTATGTAGTTGTTTTGAGTAGCTCGTCAAGAATGTAGGACGTTAAAATCAGGTTTTAAGAGCCGTATCCTGAATTATCCGAATTCTCAGATGTGTTGAAGTAACTTGCTTACTACTGTCTGCCNCCTGTTGGAGGTGCCATNGATCCTGATCGNTTCATTAGAGTGCGGGCGCTTTCTTTTTCNTTTTCGATCTGTTCGACAGTTCTACACGTCACGANTGTGCGGTGTGAGCCCGTCGGCTTTTCTCTTTTACAAATTTTTCTTGGTTTGGATGTATCCGCAACTTGCTCTTTGCTTTCAAGNGTTGAACTGTTGCTTGTTCCACCTGCGCCGCTGTTTGTGGTGCATGCATTTAAAATTAGCGTGCAAAAAATTAGGAGAAGTCTCATAAATCGCATCTCTTGCAATAAATTTGTTTATTGTGCGAGGAAGCCGACGATTGTAAGGACGATGGTATAGGGAAAAGCCATGATTACCATTTTTACATAGCCCAGTCGGATTACCGGTGCAAGTGCCGAGGTCAGTAAAAAAAGAAAAGCTGCTTGGCCATTTGGAGTAGCTACTGAGGGCAGATTAGTGCCGGTGTTGATTGACACAGCTAAAGTGTCGAAGTGNTCTCGAGTTATTTCACCAGCGTCGAAAGCAGCTCTAACTTCATTAATATAGACAGTAGCGACAAATACATTGTCGGATATTGCTGACAGAANACCATTTGCTAGGAAAAAGGCTCCTGGCTGAACGTCCATCGGCATAGTTAGAACCCATGCTATTACCGGGCTGAAAAGGTGTAGATCGTGGATCATGCCCACTACTACGAAAAATATGCAGAGCAAAGAAACAAAAGGCAGCGACTCTTCGAAGGCGGGACCNATTTGATGCTCCTCGTTGATACCCGTCATTGTGGTAACTAGAACAAGTAGACTTAATCCAATTAAGCCTACTTCCATTAAGTGAAGGCCCAGTCCAATCACTAGTAGAACACCACAAACTCCTTGAACCCAGAGTCCGTAGGCCTCAGCTTCCGTTCGTTCCTTATCTCTTTCCTCAACGTGCTTCTGCAGAACAGCTCTCACCTTTGGGTCTAACTTCGCGCCGTAGCCTAGGATTCCTGTAAGCTCTANNAAAATGCACGTGATGAAACCTGCAATGACAGCTGGAATGGTTACATGTGACATCACAATNACAAATTCAATGAATTCCCAATCCATTTTTTCTGCGATCAANAGGTTTTGCGGTTCCCCAACCATAGTCGTGACTCCCCCTAGGGCAGTCCCAACTGCGCCATGCATGACTAAACTGCGGATAAAAGCCCGAAAGCCTTCCAATGTCTCCGCGCTAGACTCAACACTACCTCGATCCTCGACGTCCACGATGCGAACACGTTCATAGACTCCGTGAAGGGCGACGAATACAGCNATAAGTACAGCNGTAACAGTTAGTGCGTCNAGAAATGCNGANAAGAAAGCTGCCATAACTGAGAACATTAGCGANAGAACCCATTTGCTCTTGACGCTGACTATTAATCTCGCGAAGAGAAAGCTCAGCAAAGGTTTCATAAAATATATGAAACTAACCATGAAAATTAACAGAGCTAGAACACCGAGATTTGCTTGGATCTCGTGCCAAACTGTCTCAGGGCTGGTTAAACCAAGCGCGAGGATGGCCAATGCGACTATGCCGCCGCTTTGTAATGGATAACATTTTAGCGCCATGGCTAAAGTTAAAATGAAGATGCCNAGGAAAAGCCANCCGAGGATNGTAGTTCCTACCAGATATTTCAANGGCAAACAGACAACTAAAAACAATAATATTACTCGTTTGAACCACTCAGGGCTGTCTCCGAGGAATTGGTTGTATGCTAACTTAATCAATTAATGCACCTTCTTTCATTGTTGGAATGCTCTTTGCACCCAATGTTTTTTGTCGGTGAGGGGTTTCATCCGAAGCGTNGCNTTTAGTTTATATGGAATGAAGCCAAAAAATATAGGNCNATCTATNCANNTTGATNAATCTGGTTGCCAAACNCTCTTATTGGCGGAACCAAACATTTCAGACAGCTCAACTCGTGTTGGATTTATTAACACCGGAAGAAAATTTGGATCGTCCGGTCCTTCAGAGCCGAATTGAGTTAGGTCGTAATCAATCGTGTCCCAAGCGTGAAGCTTTAAATCTCTGTCTGTAACGAGTTCCGCTATTCCTCTGACCATTATGTGTATAAATTTCGGAGGTGCGACCTGATACTGTATATCAACCTGGGGATTCTCACGCAGGTGTCTTACTTTAGGTGAATGGGGTGAGGTAGCAAACCACAAGCGAGAACCCTCCCAAGTAGGATGAATGATCCTAACGCGAGGTTTATTGCCGTCGATTGTAGCAATCGCGCACCAAACTGCGTCCTTACTTGCCTCAATGACTTGATCGAAAAACGTATCTTTTTCGTCCCTTCTTATCATTTGATTTCCTGGTTAGTTAATGGCTATTTTCAAATAGGCGACCATAATCCTTCAAACAGAAGAACTAAGCTTACTTCCCAAATGGGGGCATCACAATTTGAATCTATTGCTTGCCGTAGCCTGAAAGAAGAAGATAAGCTGCCTGCCGATTTTAGCCACCTATTAAGCTCGCATATCATGACAGAACAATCTACGAACTATGACGACGTCAAGCAATACAAACTAGATGCTGAGCGAGAAAAAGCGTTGGTTAGCTCTGCTGGTGAATGCGTCTTTATTTGGGCAAACAAGGCTGGTCATCCTATTGGCGTGATCACGGCTTATGTCCCAGTTAACGGAAAAATATGGATGACTGCGACTCGCGAGCGTGTGAGGATCAAGGCCATAGCCCGAGATGGCCGGTCATCTTGCGTTTTTACGAGTAAAGGAACGCCGTTGGGTGGAGGTAAAACAGTCACCTATAAGGGGCACACGGTTATTCACGACGACACGGATACGAAACATTGGTTCTACCAACTATTGGCCAAGGGCATGTCAATGAGACCAGATGATGGTAACGAGTTTACTAAGAACTTAGATCCGGATTTGTTCGTTAAATTTCTTGATAGTCCTGAGCGCGTGGTGCTCGAATTCACGCCTGAAATGACGATAGCATTTGATGGCGATAAGATGGCCGCAGGAACTGCGGCAGCATACGCGCAGTTNGCAAANGATGATTAGTNTNNNGTGTTATCGACNAGNCGCTCTCGGTCCACTTNCTCAATGGCTGATTTTATATTGGGATACTTAGAACCAATTATTTCCAAGTCTCGCTTATTCAACTCGTAAAGAGAGCAGGGTGTGGCAGCTAGAACAGTNGCGTTTCTGGGCGTTCCGTGAAGAAGAGCGGCCTCGCCAAAAAAGTCACCTGCGAAAAGAGTAGCGACTTGTTCTGTAGTGCCCTGTTTTTTTGTCTGGAGATTGGCTATTCCTCGAGCAATNAGAAACATAGAGTTACCCTGATCTCCTTCGCGAATAATGGGTTTACCTCGAGGGACGGTCCTCGCACGAAAATATCCGCTCAATAATTCAAATTCTTCTGCGGTTAAGCTCCCAAAAATAGGTACCTTTTGTAAAATCTCAGTGACCTCAATTTCCAATGAAGCTGATATGTTATCTTGCTTGAGTTGCCGTAAACGACCTGATTGCTCTTTCAAGATCGATTTCGCGATTCCCTCTTGAAGAAGTCCCATTTCGGATGAATGTTCTACAGAGTCGTGCTCAGCGATTAACAAGAGTCTTTGCCCTAATTGCTCTTGGATCGTCTCAACGAATTCAGGATATTGGTCTGCAACCTCATCTATATGTGCTTTGGATGTTTTCGAAATAGATTCGTATATTTTTTTTACTTCTTCTGTAATCGCTCCATCGATGTCTCCCTCTTTAGCAATGCTTTCTACTGTTTTGATTACTGAATTAGCGGAGCGATATCTACCCCAAGCAACATCATAGTCTCTTATAACTCTAGTCGTGGAAAGACGCTCTACTAATTTCCCTAAACCTGGAATCAACTCCAAAGCATTGGTTAACATCTGGCCTGTAAATCTGCTAAGTGATGGCTTGATGTCTCCNGTTGGCATTAGGCCCATATGCCTCGCTTCGTCAAGCTGCACGGTAACGGNGTGGTCCAGNTCTCGGAAAGCCCANTCATTGATCAGGCCGCGCCTAAAGAGTTCATAGATTCGNGACTTTTCACGAGCCAAGCAACGAATTGCTAAAAGGTTTGTTGCTTCCTCTTTTGACATTTTTTCGTTGAGNGCCGTTAATTNTTNGTTCAGATCGTGAAGGTTTCTCTCACATTTTTCTNGAATATTGCTAGCAATCCTTTGTGAGAAAAAGCCNCCTTCGACCAAGCNTTCNAGCCTTGTCATGCCTTCTTCCCTNGCTCTCTTGTCNCCATCAAGCTTTGCAAGGTTGTCCGAGAAACTTAACTTATCCAGNCCGAAATATTTCACAAGCTTTTCGATTGTTAGGCCTTGCACCACCAAAGTGAACAGCACGGCACCCATTACTATTGAAGTTAGAGTATCTTTGTATTCGAAATCTGGTAGAGCTAACACGATTGCTAGTGCTATCGCTCCCCGCAAGCCACCCCAATACATGACGGCTCTAAAAGGAAATTCAATTGGCTCGGAACCCGGGAGCTTACCTAGAAGAGGCACTACACCGAAGACCACAAATGCTCGAGAAATAAGCATGGCGATTACAACCAAAGCAATTAAATCTACGGACTGCCATAGTACTAACAAGTCTATTTGCATGCCGACCATTATGAAGATCAAAGCGTTTGCTACAAAAGCAAGGTATTCCCAGAAATGCTCCATGAATTCTGAAGTGGAAGGGGAAACTTTCGATTTACCCCAAGAGCCAATGACTAATGCCGCTGCGACGACAGCCATAATCCCGCTAACGTGGAAGACATGCTCCGCGATTATGAAAGAAAAGTAAGCGAGGATAGTTGTGAGAGTAATTTCGATAGCTGGATCCGACTCAACGACACCTAGCGTGTAGCCAAAAACCAGCGCTAATAGGTATCCTACGATCGCTCCTCCGATGAAAACTATCAAAAATTCGGTGAACCCATCTAGGAGAACTTCAGGATTAAAGACACCAGCGACGACGAGCCCCGCCAGAATCCCGGCAACAACTAGCGAAGTAGCGTCATTGAAAAGACTCTCACCCTCTACCAACACCGTAAGCCTCTCGGGAACTCCCAATTGCTTGAATATAGCTATAACGGCCACCGGATCTGTGGCGCTTAGAATAGCCCCAAGCAGAAGAGCAACGAGTAGGTTGAATTCTGTAAATGTTGTAAAAATGAAACCGATGATTGCCGTTGAAATAAGCAAACCTGGGATTGCCAGGGTCAGTATAGGTAAAATATTACGCCCAACGTCGCGTGCATTGAGGTTAAACGCCGATTCAAAAATCAAAGTGGGGATAAAGACGAATAGCACCAACTCTGGGGTTAATTCAAATTCCTGCACGACAGAGAGACCAGGAACGGTATCTCCTAGCGCAGAAATTATTATGCCTACGAAAACTAAGAGAATTGTGAGAGGGAGCTTGTCTAGACGTTTGCTAAACATTGTTGTTAGCGCTGCAACAAGTAAAAGCAGCACTATTCCAGTTACGAGATCAACTATGGTGTTGCTTGCGTGTTCCATATGCCTAAAGTCCTGTCAGCGCTAATCGATAGCCTTTGATTATTCAGTCGTCAACTTTTGGAAGCTCAAAGGGAGTAGAATTGTGCAGCTGAGTCATATAAATGATGCCGCCGTGTGCTTTATCTATTTCTGCTGATTGATAGATGAAGTCGAATATATTCTCTGCATCATTCTCTGTTACAACCACTTCTAGAATTTCACGCTCCTCTTGTTCTCCAATACCGCTATGTTTAATTTGGAAATCTCTTCCGACGCCCCTACCAAAATGGAAATTTCCAGATTGTAATTTTTTCTTTTCCACGAGGGCCTCTTGCAAAGGCATTGCTTTGCCTTTAGGCAGAATACATGTAATGAGTTTTGTATTGGTTTCTTTTTGCACGCTTCAAGAGCCTCCTGAACTGGAGGAAATTCGGTCTATCACTTCCCTTGGGACAAATGTCGCAGCTTTTTCAAGTTTATTTACATAAATAATGCCGGCCCCTGGCAGGTCAAGTTCAGCGGCTAAGTACATGGACTCAAATATTCGGTCGACTTGATCATCTCCAACGAGAATTGTGATGATCTCTTTTTCGACATCTATTGCCAGTCCTAATAAGCCCAAGCGCTCTCTAACTCCGCTGCCGCTACCGTAATATATAGTAGCTCCTTGGGCGCCAGCATCTTGCGCTGCTTTTACCACTTGCTCCGCTTTTCCGCGTTGAACAACGCAGGTGATCAGCGAAACGTCGGTTAAAACTATGAAATCTCTAGTGCTCATCTCAGTTTAGTCCCATTTTTAAAAATGCAATAAAATTTAGTGTTCCGCATGACGTCTGGCGATCTTCCACCGAATGTATATTCCAGTTGATAGGACGGCGACGATCGGTCCTATTGAAGCCATAGACAGTATTCCAAATCCCTCGATTGCGCCCAAGGCATTGCCAAATCCTAGGCCCATTGCAAGGACAAGGGGTACAGTTACNGGCCCAGTTGTTACTCCTGCGCTATCCCAAGCTATATTGACGAACTCTTCATTCGATAAAATAGTTAAGAGAATTGCGAACAGATAACCTGGTACGAGCAAATAGGCAATCGGAATATTGAAAATTATTTTTGCGACTCCAATAGCTATGCCGAATGCTACTCCCAGTGATACGGCGTACATCAGAGTTGTTTTCTGAAAAGATCCGTTGGTTAAATTCTCGACTGTTTGACCCAGTGCATTAAGTGCTGGTTCTGCAAGTGTGGCTCCGAAGCCCAAAAGCCAAGCGAATCCAAGTGCAATAAAGAGTCCCAATGCAACCGAATAAAGAGGAGAGTCTTTTACATTCTCAATTTGCGTAAAGGCTGCAGGAACCAGTCCACCGCTCTGACCTCCTAATTTTGAGAGACCGTAGCTCAATCCAAGATTAAAGATTACCATTCCAAGCACGCACAGAAAGATGCCGAAGAAAATCATTTTGGGCTGCGGTATTTTTTCTCGGAGCAATACGGTCATAACAAGGAGTAGAAATATTACGAGCGGTACTATTGCGCGTATGCCCCCCACTATTTCCACGCCTGGTGTTGTCTCATACCAGGGTGCCGCGCTCAAGGATGTCTCTGTTGCTAAAGCATTCTCGATGATCATCTCTGGCGTGAACTGAGTGGACACGTAAAGAGCAAGGCTCATAACGGCGATAATAGGAAATAAGGACGCAAGAGTTACGATCCCAAAACCCGACAGTGTGTCTCCGCCCTTCCCTGCGGCATTTGCAATTCCAATTCCCAAAGAGAGAACCAAGGGAACTGTCACCGGACCAGTTGTTACCGCGCCGCAGTCGAAAGCCAATCCAAGCACTTTGGCCATTTCATCGTCGAAGGCCATGTAGATGGTAATAGCTAATACGGGTATCAAAGTCATATAAATCAGTGGCTTTAAGCTCCAGCCGTATATGAATCGGATAGCCCCCAGTGCGGCCGCTAGTCCTACGCCAGCGCCCACAGCAAGAACGAGTGTTTGAGCCCAGTCTGTTAGGAGCGTATAGAGATAAGGTGCTTTAGTTACGTCAACAAGTGAACCGGCAGTTTGTAATGCGCCGATAGCGGGTTCAGCGAATGTCACTCCTATTCCCAAAAGAAAAACGACAGTTAGAACAACTGCGAGGGTTGCTTTGGCTGGGAGAGACGTACCCAATGACTCACCGAAGGGCATCAAACCAAACTTTAGACCTTCCATGAAAATCATAAGGCCGATGATCACGGCGACCAAGCCAGCTGAAATTATGCCAACGTCTTGAACGTTAACCCTGAGTATAAATAACTGAAACAACGCAAGGTAAGCTGCTAGTGGCAGTACTGCTCTTACTTGTTCCATGACCCTTACAGACAGATAGGGTTCAAGAAGCCTATAAACCTCTTTGGCCCCAACTTTTATATTATTTGTTCCCTCTCTTTGTGCTCCATGCTCAGCGGAGCTGGTCAGATCGCTATAACTTAATGTGTCACTGTGTACATTAAGTTCCCTGGTAAATTGGCTAAAGGGTATCTTGTTATTCACATTGTAACCTTGTAGTAATCAGTTAGAGTATTGTCAAATCTGCAAAATAGTAAGTTTAAGTAGATCAAATAGCGCGGGATTCATCCACTCTTTACACCGGTGGTGTTGTGGCAAGATAACACAATATCCTTAAAGGAAGAGTTATACTAGGACTTCTGTTGAGATCGCTAATTTCATCCTGATCAGCAACATCTTGTTTTGTACTGCCTTTGTTGCTGGCAAGAATCGGGTGCCATAGCCAGCGATAGAAATTAAACATTTTGTCGTTGTCGCTAGCTCCCTCGGCCATACAGATCATCAAAGCGTTCGATGTCATCCTCGCCTAAGTAGTCACCTGATTGCACTTCAATTATTTCCAGCGGTTCATCTGTTAGATTCTGTAGGCGGTGTTTTGTTTTGATGGGTATATAAGTTGACTCATTCTTGTGCAGCTCAAAGGTTTTGTCACCTCGAGTGACCGTCGCGGTACCTTGAACAACAACCCAGTGCTCAGCGCGTTTGTGATGAAGCTGCAGCGATAAACTAGCTTTTGGTTTTACGTCGATTCGTTTGACTTGGAATTGAGTGCCGATGTCTAGACTTTCATAAGAGCCCCAGGGCCTTGAAACTCTTCGATGTAAGGTACCTTCAGGCCGTTGTTGAGATTGCAGTTTGCTGACGATTGACTTGACGTCCTGGGCTCGATCTAGTGCGGCCACCATAATGGCATCGGACGTTTCAACGACAGCGACACTGTCAAGGCCTATTACAGACACTAGGCGACTCTCGGCCCGGACGAAGGAGTTAGTCAGATCGCTTGTAATGGCATCGCCCATGATTACATTGTTTTTTGTATCTTTGTCGAGAAGCGTCCAAAGAGCATCCCAAGAACCGATATCACTCCAGCCCGCATCGAGAGGTACAACCCTAGCGCTTTTGGCATGCTCCATGACGGCGTAGTCGATGGATTCGGAGGGACTGCTCACAAACTCGTCTCGCTTAACGCGAATGAAGTCCATATCGCGTTGCCAGTTTGATACTGCTGCCGTGCAGGCAAAGGCTATAGCTGGCCGTTGCCTTTGCAACTCATCGAGGTATGTGCCCGCTTTGAAAACAAACATACCGCTGTTCCAGAGGTAGCTGCCATCGGTTAGGAATTCAGCTGCACGATTTGCATCAGGTTTTTCTATGAAGTCATCGACAAAATAAACGTCATCTTTGTCTTTGCCAAGTTTTATATATCCAAAGCCCGTTTCCGGACGTGTTGG
>NZNP01000028.1 GCA_002694945.1 Gammaproteobacteria bacterium | reverse complement strand
TCTAATGCCAATTCAGCCTAGATAAGGACCGACAGTGGGTCAAGCGACTGGATGACAAAGACCATCTCACCTATGATAAAACCATGACACCCCCANCANCAGCGCGCATACAATTGANACCCAGGNGTGCCAGACCCGANCAGCAGCGCTACCGATCCCAGCGGCCNAAAATCCANTGAACCCGNGCGANCCATGCGATTACTCGACTNTCATTACCCGTCGCAATCTGCGTTTTCCAAACCAGTAGCGTTNCCCAAGGACGAGGTAGTCCGGTGCTGAAGCTGCACCAGTCCAATGACATGTCAGAACTGGCCCGCCTCTTCTGTGACCGCAGTAGAAACAGCCTGGATCCGTTCACCCCAAGGACTGTCGTAGTTCAGAGTTCCGGGATCGGGCAGTGGCTGAAGCTGCAACTGGCCGAACGAGACGGCATCGCCAGCAACATCGATTGTGTTTTACCCGCTAATTTTCTGTGGCGCCTATACCAGACCCTGGCCGGTGACACTGAGTTTCCTGCGGTTTCTCCCTACGACCGTAGCCGACTGGTCTGGCGGGTCATGAGGCTCATCAGTGCAAACCCTGGTTTGTCCGTCGCTATTCGTGCCTATCTGAGCGCTGGTCGGGGCAGTGACCTGCACCTCTATCAGCTTGCCAGNGAGATCACGCTGCTTTTCGATGAGTACCTAATGTATCGACCCGACTGGATTATGGACTGGCAAACCGGCANACAGGAGGAAGCCGGACACGCTNGCTGGCAATCGGAACTCTGGCGACTGATCCAGGAAGATCTCCGAGGCCTAAGTCACCTGCACCGGGCTGCCCTGCACCAGGCCGCCATGAGCAAACTGGCCTCCGCCTCCCGCCATCTGCCCTGGCAGCAAGTCAGTGTTTTTGGACTGTCCACCATGCCTCCCTTGCAACTCAGGACGTTCGAAAACCTGGCCCGTCATATCGATGTCGACATCTATTTNCAGAACCCNTGCCGCCATTACTGGGGAGATATTGTNTCGCAGCAAGACAAGGCTCGACGGTCGATTCGCAGCCTGATCAGCTCCGATATGCCGCTGCAGGACGAGGACTATCTGGAAATCGGCAATCCTCTGCTGTCCGCGCTGGGNAAGCAGGGTCGGGAGTTTTTTGAACTNATGCTGGAATCAGCAGTCATGCAATCCGACGAGGCATTTNTTNCCTNNGGCGACGCGACCATCCTGCACTACGTCAAAAACGACATACTCGAGCTGACAAATGGCGGGGCTTTTGCTGGCATGACTCCCGCCTGCTTCGATATCGTTGATGACAGCCTACAGATTCACTGCTGCCACAGCCGCTTGCGGGAGGTAGAGGTACTACATGATGAAATTCTGCGCGCGCTGGCCGCTGACCCGACGCTAAAGAATCGCGACGTGATCGTGATGGTGCCCGATATCTCTGACTATGCTCCGTTTATCGAGGCTATATTTTCGGGTCACCTGGATTACCGCATCGCGGACCGAAGTCGTCAACAGACCGGATCCCTGACCAGCACACTACTGCAACTTCTACAGCTACCGAAGTCACGACTGTCCGCACCGGATGTGATCGACCTGCTCGAGGTACCGGCGGTTATGCGACGCTTTGATATGAACCTGGATGACCTGGAGACAATAACNGACTGGATCAGGAAAGCCGAAATTCGCTGGGAATATTCCGGTAGACGCAAGACTGACTACTGGCAGCTTCCCGCCGAAGAGCAGAATACCTGGCAGTTCGGCCTAAAACGCCTGGCTCTGGGCCTCGCCATGACCCCTGAACAGGGCCCCTGGGATGACAGCCTGCCGCTGGTCATCGCACCTGCAGAAACAGAATTGCTGGGCACCCTGTGCCAGATTATCGATCTACTCGACGANTACCGCGAACAATGCAACCAGCCAAAGCCCATGACCGATTGGCAGGTGCTGGTATCAGGNCTGCTCGAGGACTTTTTCTTGGCCGCCGGCGATGAGATTCTGGAGATCACGCAGCTACAGGAAGAACTGGAATCCCTCGCGTCTGCCGCAGAGGCGGCTCGTTATAACACGTCTTTTTCCTATCAACTGCTAGTTCACGCACTTGAGCAGGGCCTGGCAGACACCAGTACCGGTGGGTTCATCAGTGGAGGCATCACCTTTGCGACGCTCGTGCCCATGCGCAGCATTCCCTTCCGAATGGTCTGCCTGATGGGCATGAATGACGGTGAGTACCCGAGGGAAGTCCGACCACAATCTTTTAACCTGATCGCCACCGGCNAGGCCCAGCGAGGTGATCGCAGCAAGAAANTCGACGACCGCTACCTGTTCCTGGAGGCGCTGCTGTCTGCACGCGACGTCTTTTACGCCAGCTACATTGGCCGGAGCATGCACGACAACAAGGAGCANCCGCCTTCCGCGGTCCTGGCTCAGCTGCAGAATTACCTGGCCGATATCTTCCCAGNACTGTGCACTCACCAGCATGCACTGCAACCCTTCAATACCGCCTACTATCAGGGGGATAAACAGAGCTCGTTCATCCAAAGCTGGTACCGGGCCCTAAAGGCACCTGCACCTGCCCCTTTCATCGAAACTCCGCTGCAGGGGGACAGCACACTGTCGTGCACCGACCAGACCCAGCTGGCGAAGTTCCTGCGTCATCCCGGACAGTATTTCCTGACGCAACGCCTAGGTGCTTACCTAGAAATCCAGGATATCAAGCTGGCCGATACAGAGCCCTTTGACCTGGATAGCCTGAAGCGCTTCCGGCTGGAAGACGAAGCGCTGACAGCACTCGTCGAAACAGGTGACCTGACTGATTTCCGGGCAGCCGGGATCATCTCGGGCCAGGTGCTGCCTGGCGCAGCGGGAAGTCAGCAACTGGAAATAGTCATTCAGCGGGCTGAGGANATCTATCAGTCAATCGAACCTTACCTCGNGGGATCACCTTCCATCCGCNCCGGAGAGTTCACTATCGGGACGCAGCCCCTGCAGATACAACTGACAAACCTATATCAAGGCCAGCTGGTGCAATACCGAGCCGGCCGACTGCGCGCGGCCGATGAACTCTCGCTCTGGACCAATCACCTAGCAGCTAACCTGTTCGAGCCAACACCATCCATCCTTATCGCTCGAGGCAAGGCCAGCAAAGCTGACACCTGTCGACTGGAACCCCTGACCCAAGACGATGCCAGGCAACACCTGCTAGGTCTGCTCGGCTACTATGAAAGAGGNATGAAGTCGCCCCTGTTCCTGCCATGCCATGCCAGTCGAACCTTCGTTTCAAGCCTTATGCAGGATCAGGACAGAGAGTTAGCCCTCGCCCGGGCCCGAGCGGAATGGTCCAATGACCAAACGGTCTCAGAAGGCGACGACCGATACTGGCAGCGGTTGTTCCAGTTCCCGGAAGCCTTCTCCGGCCCTTTCAGCAGCGACGCCTGCGCGGTCTGGGAACCCTTANTGGCAACACGACATGAGTGAACTNGANACATCGCANTTGAACCTATCAGGTTCCCGNCTCATTGAGGCNAGTGCCGGNACCGGTAAAACNTACACAATCACCAACCTGTGCCTGCGCCTGCTCCTCGGTCGAGGCCAACCACCTCTGACGCTTAGCCAGATCTTGGTGCTGACATTTACCAACGCAGCGACGGACGAACTGAAAGAGCGCATCGCAAGACGACTCCAGGAAGCNCGCTCAGCATTCCGACANGGCACGGATGATNATTTCCTGCAGNAACTGNTCGANACCAGCAATGATCCCGAACGNGANCTGAAACTGCTGACAGGGGCNAGTCAACTGATGGATGAAGCCAGTATTTTNACCATCCATGGGTTTTGCGCCCGAGTACTGAACGAACGGGCCTTTGAATCCGGTGTNCTGTTNCAGCAACCCGANGAGGTGGACCAGGANGAANTGCTGCAGCTTGCTGCCGAGGATTATTTCCGCAACCATGTCCTGTCCCTGGGGTCCGACCTCAGGGACGTCGCCCTGGATCTGTGGCCGAACCCANTGAAGCTCGCGGAACAACTCAGGCCCTTGCTTCTCCAGAGTGACATGACCATTTACCCGGAAGCGATCACTGANTTCAACGCCAACCAACTGGTTATTGATGCAAGGGCCGCCAAGCAGGCCTGGCTCGAGGAAGACATGCCAGCGCTGATCGACAGAGAGTTTGATGGACGATATACCCCCAAGAAACGCCTGAAGAAAAGCGAAAGCTTCTGGCGCAACCCTGCTGCTGACCTCACCAGTGACATTTGGGCTGTCTATGCCAGGGAAAGNCTNGAAAAGTCCGTTAAAGGGGACTTTCCTGANGCCAACGCCCTGCAGTTGATTGACCGGGTCCACCAGGATAGTGGGCANTTGCCTGGCTGGCTCTGGGCCACCGCGCTTACGGAAGTCCGTCGACTGATCGCTGCCTACAAAGCGGAATGGCACCTGCTCACCGTCGATGACTTACTGACGCTGACCGGCGCTGCGGTCAGTCGACCAGGCTCCCAGCTGGCGGAACTGCTAGCCGAACGCTGGCCGGTGGCCCTGATTGATGAATTCCAGGATACCGACCCGGTGCAATACGATATCTTCAGGACCATTTACCAGGCCCGGAAAAACCGCGCCAGCCTGCTGATGATTGGAGACCCTAAACAGGCGATTTACCAGTTCCGGGGCGCTGACGTGTTCACCTATCTTAACGCCCGACAGAGCGCTGACGAAGTCAGCACCCTGACAACTAACTGGCGGTCAACACCGGCATTGATTGAGGCCACCAATCACCTGTTCCAGAAGCCGCGTATTTTTGGAGACACCACGGGCATAAGTTTCGATCCGGTCCAACCAGCAGCGTCCAACTCGACACGGCAGATGACGATTGCCGACCAGACACCAACCCCCTACCAGTTGTGCATTGCCGGGCAGGAAANGGGCACGATGAATGTCGACATCGCCCTNGGACGGTTAATGGACTTCGCTGCGGAAGAAGTTGTGCGCCTGCTCCATCCGGATTCGGCAGCACGCATCAACGACGNCCCTGTCGAGGCCGGCCAGATAGCCTTNCTGGTGCGACGNCGCAAAGATGCCGCTGCGGCCAAGGCCGCACTGGCACGCCGGGGTATCAGGAGCGTTTACCTAACTCAGGATAACGTTCTGCATCAGGACACCGCCCGGGACCTGAAACTGATACTTGATGCAGTCGCGGAACCCACCAATGATCGCGCCATCAGGGCGGCNCTCGCCACCCGCCTGTTGCAGGTCACTGCGGAGGAAATCGACGCCTTGAACNGCGATCCCGCGAGTCAGCAGGCAGTCACAGAGGAGTTTCGCTCCTACAACGACCTGTGGCGGAACAGGCAACTAGCCGTCATGCTCAACCGGTTGATGACTCAGCGTCAACTGGCAGAGAAATGGCTCCAACAGCCGGAGGGTGAACGTCAGCTGACCAATTTCCGGCATCTNACGGAACTGCTCCAGGCGCGTGCTACAACATCACCCGGCATGTTCCAGCTAATCAAGTGGTTTGAACGTCAGCTGAGTGAAGCCNATTCAAGCGATATAGATGCTCGTCTTCTGCGCCTGGAAAGTGACGAAGATCTCGTCAAAATCGTCACNATGCATGCTGCCAAGGGCCTGGAATACGATATTGTCATGCTGCCCATGCCCGTCTTCAGCCGCAGACCTAAGGGTAAGACGCCCGTACTGTTTCACGAACAGAAGAACGGTCGGTTCACCAACGCACTGGAACTGGGCGACAATGAGTTACACAGACGTCGCGCCCTACAGGAACAACGTGACGAGGAGATGCGACTGCTGTACGTGGCGGTAACGCGTGCCAGATACCGATGCTACATCGGCTTACCCCAGATCCAATCCCTCGACAATTCCGCTATCGCTTCCCTGCTTGGCCTCGAGGCATCATCGGAATTCACTGACCTCAGAGACCGCTGCCTCTCCGCCCGGGATAAGGGGCTATTACCCACTGACCTTTTTTCCCAGGTCGATGTTGCCATTCCCGAGTCCTCGCCATGGACGGATTCCGGAGTTGGCACAACACTGGTTGAACCACCCACTAAACCCGTGAGTATTGACTCTTGGCGAGTCCATAGCTACACGTCAGTTATCGCCCGCATTGCAGAACCCCATATCACCGGCGGTTACGCGGACGATGACGTAACCCTGGCAACCCAGGCGGCAGGAGATACTTCCCGCCTCACTTTTCCACGGGGCCCGAGGGTCGGCATCGCGCTACACGCCCTTTTGGAAGACGCGGATTTCATGAACCCGACACAGCACCTGCAGCTCTGCGAACGCCTCTGCCGGACCCTCGGCCTAGCCGCCGAATGGCTGCCGGTCCTGGACAACTGGTTGGGTGACATCCTGACAAGCCCTCTCGATGATCATTGCCTGCAAGACATCGCCCGGTCCGACCGACTAGACGAAATGGAATTTCACTTTTCCCTCCGAAGCGGTAACGAGCTGGTCACCTGGCTAAACGACCTGGGCTACCTCCGCAGCCACCAGTTAAACGTTAGCCTGGACGGTATGATGACAGGGCTGATAGACCTTCTGTACCGCCGTGACAACCGCTACTTTATCATCGACTACAAGTCCAATTTCCTTGGCTACCAGCGTGACGATTACCGCCCTGAACGGCTGGCCGACGTCATGCTGGACCAGCACTATTCACTACAGTTCCTGATTTACACCGTGGCGACCCACCGAATGCTGCAGAATACTCTGCCCGGTTATAACTATGAACAGCACTTCGGCGGCATCCGTTACCTGTTTCTCAGGGGCATGGACGGCGCCACCGATAACGGTATCTACTGGCACCGCCCGGACGTCTCGCTGGTCACAGAGCTTGACCAGCGCCTGGGAGCAGACCCATGAACGAGTCAGCATCCAAGTGGTTTGAAAACCAGTTCCTGACCGCCCTAGGCATAGACCGGGATGACGCAATTCGACCAGTTGTTCAACAGCTCGTCCGAGCAACAATCAACCAGCATTCCTGCCTGACAGTTCCAGACCAGACTTTGCTCGAGCTGCTGCAAACCCACGAGGTCGTGGGCGCACCCGGCGAAAGGACACCACTGACCCTCGAGCATGACAACCTCTACCTGGCCCGTTACCACCAATACGAGCAAGAGGTTGCTGCGATGATGACAACCCGCAATCGCCCCGCCGGAGACATCGATACTGCAAGCCTGCTCAAAGGCCTCACTCAGGAATTTGGTGAAGAGCCTCATGACCGTCAGAAACTGGCCGCACTACTAGCCCTGACCCGACAGCTTTGCATCATCACCGGCGGACCCGGTACTGGGAAGACCAGTACCGTGGTCAAGATACTGAAGCTGCTGCTCAAGACCGAACCCGGGTTACGGGTACACCTCGCCGCGCCAACCGGCAAGGCGGCCATGCGACTCAGCCAGTCCATCGCCAGCTATGACGACACCATCAAGCCGGAAGTCAAGACCCTTCATCGTCTGTTGGGTATGCGACGCGACGGACGGACATTCCGGCATGGTCCTGGTTTCCTCATACCCACCGATCTTATGATCGTGGATGAGGCATCCATGATCGACCTGCCTATGATGCACCGGCTGCTGCGGGCTCTGCCGGAAACAGCCCGACTTATCTTACTTGGTGATCCTAACCAGCTACCATCCATCGATACCGGTAATGTTCTTGCTGACGTGTGCCGGGGAGACAATGGGTTTTCCAACGAGTTTGCCCATCAGGCGGAACCGCTTGTCGGTAGGATCCCGATCACCGCGATACCTACCAAACTCACCAACGCGATATGCGAGCTGACAAAGAGCTATCGATTCACCGAGCGCAGCAGTATCGGCCGGCTAGCGAGAGCCATCGAACAGGGGGAGACAGAGCTGGTGACCAGCGATGATGGCACCGTTACCACCGTAGACCATTATGCCCCGGATCAACTCCTGGAGGTCTGGCAGGATTACCTCGCCCTGCTGCAGAATGGAGGGAGCACGGCAGATCAACTGCTCCGGATTTTTGAGCGGACGCGTTTGTTATGCAGTCGCCGGTCTGGCACTCCGGGCGTCGAGACCATCAATCTTGATATCGAATCAGCGTTGGAGACGCTGAACCTGAAAGCAACCGGCGACGATTTCTATCATGGGCGTCCCGTGATGGTTACCCGCAATGATTACAACCTCGGGCTGTTCAATGGGGATATCGGCATTTGCACCGCAGCCGAGTCCTCAAGCCATTATCGGGTGCACTTCGCCGATGGACGCGAGTTCGCGGTCACGCGCCTGCCTGCTCACGAAACCTGCTTTGCCATGACTGTTCACAAGGCCCAGGGCTCAGAATTCGACAAGGTCGTCCTGATCATGACCGACGAGACGGGTGCCGCAGCTGACCAGTTGCTGAACCGGGAACTGTTGTATACTGCCGTCACCCGCGCAAAGTCGTCTATAATCGTAGTAGGCGAACCGCGCAACTGGCAACTTGCCATGGCCAGGTCCGCCGCCAGAAACAGCGGCATGACCCGGTTCCTCCAAAGAACTTCAACTGACCAGACCGAGGCTAAAGGCCCTAGCGACCCGTAAATTTCGGGGTACGCTTTTCCAAAAACGCCTGGCGGCCTTCAGCATAATCAGCAGAGGCCCTGATGACCTGACGCCGCGCTTCACCCGAGGCCTTAGCTTCTGACACGGATGCAAAAGCTGCCTGAAATAATGTGTCTTTTTGGGCTCGAAGAGCAAGTGGTGCGCACTCCTCCACCAAGCGTGTTGCAAATTCTAAAGCCTTTTTGCGGACCGTACCTGCCGCACAAACTCGCTCAACCAGACCAGCTGATGCCAACCAGTCTGAGGATTTCCCATCACCTGGAGCAAGAAATGCAAAGGCCTTTGCGTAGCCAAGGCGATTCGCCAACTTGATAGGAATATCAACGGGATTTACACCGATTCGCACTTCAGAAATCATAAACCTAGCATCGCTGTCGGCAAATATTAAATCACATGCCAGCGCGAGATTGACGCCTTCACCGACACAATGCCCATGAACAGCAGCGATAATCGGTTTGTCCGTAACCATATCCGAGTCAATCAGGAGAGCACCAAGGGCGGATGTCTGCCCCGAGCGAGAATGTTCATCCAGGGCTATAACATCAGCGCCGGCACTGAACGCTCGTTCACCAGACGCCTGAAGAACTGCCACCCAAGCATCTGCATCATCACGAAAATACAGCATAGCTTCATTAACACCCTCGTACATAGCTCCATCAAAAGCATTAAGTCGATCTGGCCTATCAAGCGTTACCACCGCAACCCTGCCTGCCAGTGCGTAATCTACTCGGTCTTGAAATCGTCTCATCGTCTATCCTGTCAGCGAAACTTAGTCTACGATAGACCATCTAAGGAATATTGAACATGCGCCATATCATCAGTCTGCTGACGACGTTAATCGTTATCATTAACCTGGGGTTTTGGGTGATCTGGCTGGCCTTACTTGGTCTGCTAAAACTTATCTTCCAACAAGATCCCCTGCGCAGCTGGATCAATATGGCCTCGGAACTCTGTTACAGAGGTGCCGTAGCCGTTCACAATTTCTGGATGTTCAGAATTGTAGGTTTAAGGCTCAATATCCAAGGGCAATTGCCAGATCATAGTTCACCTATCATTATCTCTAATCACCAGACTTGGACCGATATCCCCGTGTTGCACGGCGCAGTAACAGCTGACGGTGGTCCCATCCTTAAATTTTTGATCAAGCGTGAGTTGCTGTGGGTACCCATAATAGGTTGGATCTGCTACTCACTGAACTTTCCGCGTCTTTTCCGCGGGCAGGGAAACGACGCACGGCGCCGCGACTATTCCGCAATTAAATCTTTTTCAGAGTCCTTACATTCAGAACGCGGCGCACTAATGATATTTTCTGAGGGGACAAGGTTTACATCAGAAAAGTATCGCAACCAATCACCCCCTTACAAACACCTGCTGACACCAAGACCAGGAGGCCTAAAAATAGCGCTAGAAACAGCGCCAAAAGGTACACCAGTTGTAGACATCACAATCATTTATCGTGGTTCGACTAATTTCTGGCATTGTATTGGAGGTGGCACTCAAGATGTCGATGTCATTATCAGAACCTTCGATTCAACTAACATAGGCCAGATTCGAACCTGGCTTGATACACGCTGGGCTGAGAAAGACGCCTATTTCCCAATCTAGGCACCACCCGAGATCAGACTGCTTGTGCGAATCAGCAAACTAAGTTCAGATTTTCTATCTCCTCGTATTGTCGTTTTTCCGTTGGTTGGTTTTGAGATAGCACAAAGTCCTCGGACCACAAGAGCTCATCTATCACGGATCATTTTAAGCTCTGGTATAGTCATCATCCCCACTCTTACTAGTTAACGGACCAGGGTTTGCATTTCCGGGGACAACTCAGCGCACTTCGCCACCGCCAGTTTCTGAAGTACTGGTTAGGCTCCTTCACCTCGGTAGGAGCGACACAATTACAGGTTATGGGTCTAGGTTGGCTTGTCTGGGAGTTATCTAGCAGCTCACTGATGCTTGGGTATCTCGGAGCGGCAGCGGGGATACCCGCCGCGCTTCTAACAATTTTTGGCGGAGCATTGGCAGACCGTCTAGACAAACGCCTGGTGTTGATGGGCACCTCGTTACTGACTGCCGCTTTATTAGCAATGCTAACTCTCCTTGACAAAACGGAGTTAGTAGAAGTGTGGCATGTGATCTTTATTACTGCAGCTATCTCAGTCGTCACTGGTTTCGACTGGCCTGTTCGACAGTCAATTTTTCCAAGTTTGATTGAGCGCAGCGACATGATGAGCGCAGTTGCTTTGACTACCTTCATCTGGCAGGCAACTCGCATGGTCATGCCTGCGTTTGGCGGTATCGTTATAGCTTACGCCGACACATGGCTTTTATTTGCAATATGTAGCGCGGGTTTTTTTCTGATGTTTTTGGTTCTGTTGTCGATCCAGGTTCAGGCCACTGTAACTGCAAGATCACACTCGACCCTTCAACAGATATCTGAGGGATTTAGATTTATCGTAAATACGCCCGAATTTTTCTTTCTGATCACACTATCGTACGCAATGTGTTTTTTTGCCACCTCGTACATGCAACTTATGCCCGCTTTCGCGGACTTATTGTCCGCAACTGAACAGGAGTTTGGATACATGCTATCAATCGGTGGTATCGGCGCGGTAGTTGGCACACTAATGTCTAGCAACTTGCAACAGTCGCAACAGCTAGGGAAAGCAATGCTCTACTCGGCGATCGTTTACTGCCTATTTATATACCTCTTCGCCGCAGTCTGCCTACTTGATTGGGAATTCGCCTATCTTTCGGCGCTAGCAATGATTTTTCTTTCTGGTACTTTCAATTCAATTTTCATGATTACATCAACTGGCGTATTACAGTTGGAAGTGCCAGACGAACTTCGCGGCAGGGTCATGGGTCTTCATGCAATCACTTACAACCTACTGCCCCTGGGCGCTCTATTCACTGGAGCCATCGCTAGCTTTTCTAATCCATCAATGGCACTGGGCATAAGCACAACAATTGTACTTGTCTATCTCATCTGGATTCTCATCAAACGACAAGACATCAGAAATATTAATGGAACAGCTTTGGAACAAGCCTAAAACAAACTATCAAAACTTCGGGCTTCATTGCTAGTTCTAGCCTTCACTATGCAGTTTGCCAATACCGACATGCCCTGAACAATTAAGTCATCCGGTACATGACCGAATGCGAGCCTTAAATAAGGCACTTCGCGAGCTTCAATATGAAAGTTTGAGCCGGGCGCGAAAAAAAAATTGGCGTCTGCTGATATCGATAAGAGTTTTTGCATATCCACATCGTCCGGCAGACGAACCCAGAGGAAGAGACCACCAACGGGCCGTGACCAAGCACAAATATCCGCGAGATTGTCCTCTAAGCCTTGGACAACTAGATCGCGCTTTCGAATCAAAGCTGGTGTGGTGCGCTCCGCATGCTCTTCTATGCCTTCTTTATAAAATTCGGCAAGGACGGCTGCTGCAAAATAATTAGAACCAGCATCAAAACGTTTCGCTGTGATCTCTGAAAAACGCGGTTCTTTGGCGTATAGGTAACCCAAACGAACTCCTGGGGCAAATATTTTTGAGAGTGAGCCGATGTAAATATGATCACCGTAAGGGTCCATAGCAAACATAGCCGGCACCAAATCACCTTGGAAGTGAACATCACCATAACAATTGTCTTCCACAACTGGTATTTCGTAATGTCTAGCCAGTTCAATCAACTGCGTTTTGCGAGCTTCAGGCATACAAGTGCCCGTAGGATTTTGATACATTGTTAATGTGTAGATGAAACGGGGCTTTCTACCCGAAGCTGCCAGTTCCGACAGCTTTTCTTCAAGTAAGTCGATACGCATGCCGTGCTCATCCATACCGATTCCTACCAACTTAAGCCCAATGCCTTTGTATGCCTCAATTGTTCCTGAATAAGTGAACTCTTCAGTAATGACTATGTCACCATCTCTTTCACGTAACGCTTGACCAACCAGAGTAACGGCTTGCATGCTGCCATTCATCAAAGCAATGCACTCCGGATCGACTTCAACGCCTTCCCGAAGACTTTCCCTTTCCGCCATCAGCCGACGTAATCCCTCATGGCCACGCAGACCAGGGTAACGATTGAAGGCTTCATGTTCTTTAGCAATGGCACGTTGGGCGGCGGCCTGAAACTCAGCAACAGGAAAGGTTTCAGGATTAGTCTGTCCAACCGCAAAATCAAAGACAGTCATAGCGTATTGTCAATCTCCCAGGTAGATAAATCTCTTCTTGCTATAAGACAACTCACTACAGCGATGTTCGATCGGTGCAAGAGAGATCGAAAGTTAATTTTTGGCCTTGGGGGTATTCCAAATATCTCGCGCAATTTTCCAACTGCCATCTGATAGTCGCCGAAGAATCCAAATATGTCGGCTTACAGACCTCATGGGTGGTGAACCATCATCGAACTTAGGTCTAAGATAGCCGTCGAAACTGACGCGAACGTAGGCATAATCTTCACTAACAACTACTTCCTCAACCGCAGTTTCCTGATCGAATCTGAACTTTTGGGTAAAACGATAAAAGGACCGCGCCTCATCTCGGTGCACGTCTTTATAGGTTGAGGGCATCATCCACACTGCGTCGTCAGTAAACAGATCGAAGTATCGATCAAAATCGTCTGAGCGAATAACGTCCAATGCCTCAAGAATAAGGGCTTTGACTGCTTCGTCTTCTTTGCGGACTCTTGCTAGTGCAGGTGCCAAAATAGGCCTCCCATTCCCTCCGGGACAACAAATCTTACTCGGGGAATCTTTAACTACAAGACAAAATCTACAGGATGTAACAAAATTATCCTGTGGTAACCTTATTAAAAGCAGTCAGTTGAAAGCCATAAGATCATGAAAATAGTGAAGTTTATTACCATTTTTTTGGTGATCATATTTACCACCATTATCATTTTTTTTTATGAGGAAGACATACCGAAAGATGTAGTCGATGCAAAGTACGCCAACCACGCTTCGCAATTTCTAGATCTTGGTAAAGATGGCCTTATTCATTATCGTGATCAAGGCGACCGCCGCGCTCAAGTCATCGTTTTACTTCATGGCTCAAACGCATCACTCCATACCTGGGAGCCCTGGGTTGAACAACTATCGAACAGTTATCGCCTAATAAGCTTGGATTTTCCCGCCCATGGCCTAACGGGTGCAGTACCGTCTGGCGAATACTCAACCGCGAGTTACCTAAGTGTCGTCGAGCGAATCTTGGACAATCTGTCAGTAGACACCTTTGTTATTGCGGGGAATTCCATGGGTGGAGGAATCGCTTGGCGATTTGCGCTTAAACATCCAGAGAAAGTTGAAGCTCTTGTTTTGGTCGCTGCTTCAGGTCTCTCAATCTGGCGGACGATAGATGCCGAAACAGCGAAAAACAGATTCGAAGAAGCCGCGAGTGCACAGAATTCGATTCTAGCTTTTAGGCTTCTGGGGATGCCCTGGTTCAGAGCTATAGGGGCAAAGCTCGATCCATACTATCTAATAATCCAGGGACTCAAAAGCGCCTACAATTACTCTGAAGTGGTGGATGATGATCTTGTTATGCGCTACTACAATCTACACCTGCGCGACGGCACTCGGACAGCAACTCTCTCACGGTTTAGCCAACCCCGTATCCAAAGAAGCTTTAACCTTTCGCAAATATCAGCACCAACTCTTCTGATGTGGGGGGAGCAAGATCCTTTGAACTCGATGCAGGTGGCCAGACGTTTCGAAGAAAGCATTCCTAACACTAGAACTGCCTACTATGCAGATGTAGGCCACGTTCCGATGGAGGAAATACCTAAGAGATCAGCTGACGATCTTCAGCTATTTTTATCGTCAGTAAGTGGAAGCAGGTTAATCAGAAACCAGTCTGCTATGTCACCAATGAGCAAAGATCTCTGAAAAAACTCTGATAATCAAGCTGTTCGATCTCGGAGGTAATTGCCAAATTTCTGTGGCCTGCAAAGATTAGTAAAGATGCTTCTGGGACATACAAAGTGCATCAGAAACAAAGAATTGGCAAAAATGAGAACAATATTCATCAACATTAATCAGACAAATTTGAGGTAGAAACCGATTAGTTTCAGTTAAACTTCCCCAAAGGACGATTACGATGAAAGTTACCCAACCGACAGAAAGGCCTGTGTCACTAACTACTGACGGGAAGCTATCGCTTTATTTTCTCGGCTGTGGTTCTGCTTATGCTAAAACGTTAAACCAGAATAATTTGCTGATTACCAAGGGTGAAGATCATTTACTTATTGATTGCGGCACTACTTGCGTAAGAGTCTTAGATCAGTCCGGCATACCTTTGGAAAAGATTCGAAATTACCTAATTACTCATAGTCATGCTGACCATATCGGTGGCTTGGAAGAGGTCCAGCTATCCGGTCGTTATATTTTTAATCAGAGACCCTGCATGGTAATCACCGATGAATACGAGAACATCCTATGGGAGCAGAGCCTACGTGGCGGTAGCGAACTATCCGAGAAAAAACCACTGGGCTTTGCAGATCTCTGGCATGCTATCCGACCTACAAAACTCGAGAACTATCCGAGGGACACATTCGAAACTAATATTGGATCGATCAACATCAAAATGCCCCGCACCATGCATTTCCCAGATAGCGCGCAATCCTGGCGGGATTGCGCATGGAGTTGCGCGGTCATAATCGATGACCGGGTTCTTTACACATCCGACACACGGTTTGATAAAAACTTATTGCTAGACTTCGACCGCCTTTTTAACTTTGACACCATCTTCCACGATTGTCAGCTTTTCACTGGCGGCGTGCATGCATCGCTTGAAGAACTCATGGACCTGCCCGAGGATATACGGCGTAGGATCGTTCTTATGCACTATGGCGATAGCTGGAGGGACCACAAGGAACGCGCACTAGAGGGCAAATTTCATAGCTGGGCGATGGAACGACACACATACTCCTTCGATATTTAAATCAGCTACTAAAAAATATGGATGCTTGATTGCGGATCACACATCAATCACCGGTTCGCAGTCAGCGCGCGACTCGTATTGTGACTATCAATATGATTTACTTCCGCCTTTTATTTTTAGCGTCTTATTAGATTTAATCTTGGAGGAAAAGATCATGGGAATGCTCGAAGGAAAAGTCGCAATCGTAACCGGAGCCGGCGGCGGATTGGGGGAGTGTCACGCTAAACTCCTTGCACAGGAGGGCGCCTCCGTGGTGGTCAACGATCTTGGCGGATCGCGTGACGGCTCTGGAGGTGGAAATGAAATGGCAGACCAAGTCGTTGCAGATATATCTGCAGCCGGAGGCAAAGCTACCGCGCATTACGGCAACGTGACAGTTGAAGAGGACGCCAAAGGTATGGTGAAAACGGCCATCGACAACTTTGGTCAACTCGATTTTTTCATTGCTAACGCTGGTATCCTGAGAGACAAATCCTTCAAAAATATGACTCATGATATGTGGGACGCCGTTATCAATGTTCATTTACGCGGCACCTACTTGACCGTGAAAGCGGCCTACGACCAAATGCTCACACAGGAGTCCGGAGGCAGCATCGTAGTGACATCATCAACTTCAGGTTTACTGGGCAACTTCGGCCAATGTAACTACGGAGCAGCAAAAGCAGGCATCGCAGGGTTTGCAAGGTGCTTATTTCAGGAAGGGCTGAAATATAGTGTTAGAGTAAATGTATTGGCTCCTGCTGCGTGGTCAAGAATGACTGAAGACCTCTTCCCGCAGGGCCAGAATATGGAGGACCTCTTATCACCTGCAAAGGTTTCACCGCTGGTAGTATACCTCGGTTCAGATGACGCCAAAGACGTAACAGGCAGAACTTTTCTTGTATCCGGTAATAGCGTCCAGTTACTATCCTGGCAAGCGCAAGAGATTGCCACTAAAGATAACGCTGACGAGCCCTGGACAGTCTCAGAAATTGCTGAAGCTGTCTCAGAAAACTTTGAGCATTGGCCAAAGGGCATCCAACCAACCAAAAGACCCTGGGAGTAAAGTATATGGCGTTGAAAGATACTTATGGAGATGTTGCTATCACCCGCTTGGAAGGTCATGTCGTCCAGTGCGAGATCCAGCGACCGCCCAATAACTTTTTCGATATTGCTTTAATCAATGATCTCTCAGATTGTTTCGAAGACATTGATCAAGAGCAGGACCTTAGAGCAATCGTTCTGTGTTCAGACGGTAAACATTTTTGCGCAGGCGCAAATTTCGGGTCAAACGAGCGAGCCGCAGAACTTGAAAAGCGAACCGACAGTGACCGAAATCCATTATATGATCAGGCGGTTCGTCTCTTTAGATGCAAAAAACCGGTAGTAGCTGCGATTCAGGGTGCCGCTGTGGGGGGGGGCTTCGGGCTGGCTCTGATGGCTGATTTTAGAATAGTTTGTCCGGCTACCAGAATGACAGCTAATTTTGTGAAGCTTGGCTTTACACCAGGGTTTGGCCTAACGCATACCCTCGCTAGGATCGTCGGTACGCAACGGGCAAATCTGCTCTTCATGACCGGACGCCGAATCAATGGCGAGACTGCATATGAATGGGGATTAGGCGACGTCTACACGGACAATGATAATGTCCGAAACGCAGCCATCGAGCTTGCTCAAGAAATTGCTGAAAACGCGCCGCTAGCTCTCCTATCGCTTCGAGAACAGATGCGCCCAGGGTTGGCGGAGGCTGTTAACGATGTCACGACAATAGAGAGTCGCGAACAGAAATGGCTGCAACAGACTAACGACCACAAAGAGGGAGTTAAAGCCGTTGCTGAAAAGCGTGTCGGGAATTTCACCAATTCCTAATCATCTAGAATGCTTGGAGGACCTTCGCGACCCTAAAGTCGCGGGGGGCATACCTAACATTTAACTTTAATAATCTTTTTCCCTCCGCGCGTAATTACTCTGTTTTGTCTGCACTACTGATTTGTGGTTTCCAGTTTCCTTCACTTCTTGCTGTTCGAATCTCATGAGGAAAATTTCGTTCCTATAGTGCTGGTGGGCATCAAGGGTTCTTATCATTTACAAAAAAGCAAACTAATGCCGAGGATACACATCGAAGTTTTCCTTAAGTGAGATACCAATATCTGTGATTATTTTACTAAGCAACTCTTTGTTTGATAGTCGAGAGCAACGGGTTTAGCATCTTTCCTTACACAAGGAGAATTATATGATTATCGTTGAAGCTGCATTGGAATTTGAAAACCAGGCTGCCCGGGATAAGGCTGTTGATTTGACTCGAGATTGCCAGTTGATCAGCCGGGAAGAACCTGGCTGCCATGCCTATTGTTTCGCGCCGGACCCTGCGGTGCCGACTCGCATACAAGTTTATGAACTCTGGGAAGACTCAGATTCTTTAGCTGCACACTTCAAGCATCCCAATTACGAGCAGATGGTCGCTTTGCTCGGTCAGGCAGGGATCAAAGAAAGTATCAATCAAGCTTATTTGACTGAACGTAGCGAACCAGTCTATGGCCCAAATGGAGAGCGCAAAGAAGTGTTCTTTGCCGACTAGACTATGAGCCAGGTAATCGATCTTCACGCCCACGTCGTCCTAGAAGCAGGTTTTGGTATTGCGGGAAAATTCGGTCCGGAACTCGGCAAGGATGCGAATGGCACGCCATTTTTTAGAATTGGTGATTATCAGATGAAGCCCATGGAATACCGTGGCACTGTATTCATGGACACCGAACTTCGCCTAGAGCGGATGGCTGCAGATGGCATCGATCTGCAAATGTTGTCTCCCAACCCATTAACGATGTTCCATCATATACCGATTGATACGGCTTTAAGATTCTGCCAAGTACACAATGACGCGATGGCCGAACTGGTGGGCGCTCATCCGGATAAATTGCTCGGTGCCGCCGCTTTGCCAATGCAGGATGTTAATTTAGCCATCGAAGAATTAGAACGCTGTAAAAGCCAGTTAGGCCTAGTCGCCGCTTACACTGGGACACATTACCCCTTTGATCTCGACGATCGGATCCTAGACCCGTTCTACGACGCACTTGTCGATCTCGACGTGCCCTTGTTCCTTCATCCCGCGTCCTCGGGGGGTGACAAAGGTCCAGAAGATTCAAGGCTTGAACGTTTTAATTTGTCAATTTTACTCGGTTATCCTTACGAAGAACTCATGGCCTGCGCTACGATACTTTTCGGAGGCGTCTTAGAGCGCCACCCTAACGTTGATATCTGTATCTCGCACGGAGGGGGCGGGTTACCCTATTTTCTTGACAGATTTATAGGTATGACACAGTTCGGAAACTGGGTTCCTGAGTCTATTCAAGAGCATGGTTTTGAGACGATGATGAAAAAACTGTGGTTCGACGCGCATGTTGATGGTTCTGCTGCTCACGACAGGATGGTCGATGTTTTCGGCACAGACCGCCTGGTATATGGTACTAATTATGGGGGCTGGGACACCCCCCCGCCTGCTGATGACTTCGCTCGAAGTTTAGAGAACAATGCCAGAAAGCTACTAAGGTTGGATTGACGCATGCAAAGAATACTAACCAATGCCAGAGTATTCACAGCGCTGGACGAAACAGTTATTGAAGATGGCTGCGTCTGCATAGATGGTAATCAAATTATCTATGCGGGCGAAAGTGCAGGTAAACCAAATATGGAACCCGACTCCATATCTCATAATCTGGAAGGCCGTTTCGTGATGCCTGGCATGACAGAAACTCACGCTCATCTATCATTTGCCGACGCGAGCCCTTTCGCCATCGGCGACACAATGGTCGAGGACGCAACCATCACAGCAGTCAAAAACAGTCGTCTAATGTTGGCATCGGGTTTTACGTCAGCCGTTAGCTTCGGTTCCACTTATCAAATAGATATTGCCCTCCGCGCTGCAATCAACAGTGGCAGGGTCATCGGTCCTCGTCTGCTTGCTGCTGGCCGTGATCTGGGCGCCACATCTAGCAACGTAGATTCTCCTGGCGGATTGAGTCAAATTGCAGATGGCCCCTGGTCATTACGCAAAGCTGTAAGAGAACAGCGAAAAATAGGCGTTGACGTCGTCAAGGTTTTCATCGACGGGGAAAACATCAACACACAAAATCCCGCAGGAGAGCTTGCTTTCACTGACGAGGAGTTAAACGCTGTTGTTGATGAGGCGCACCGTCGTCGATTGAAAGTCGCTTGTCATGCAAGATCAGCGGCAGCAGTAAAACAAGCTGTCCGGGCGGGCGTAGACTATATCGGCCACGCCAACTACCTCGATGATGAAGCCGTTGAATTAATCGCGGCCAGGAAAGAGTCGATTTTCGTCGGCCCTGCATTGGCCTGGGAACTGACTTATCTTGAAAAGAGTGAAACTGTTGGGGTTTCTCTTGAAACAGTTATAGAGCAAGGGTATCAAGCAGAAGTTGACGCAACCATCGAAAGCGTCGCCAAACTCCGTAAAGAGGGCGTGCGACTCGTCGTCGGTGGAGATTACGGCATATCAATCGCGCCCCATGGCACCTACGCTCGAGACCTAGAATATTTTGTTTCCTTGTTTGATATGAGCCCCGCGGAAGCACTGATCTGCGCCACTAAATACGGCGGACAGGCCTTCGATTCAGGTGGATCAGTCGGTACTTTAGAAACGAATACACTAGCGGATCTGGTTATCGTAGATGGCGACCCTTTGACAGATATCAAGATACTGCAGGATCATCAAAAACTGACCATTATGAAAGACGGGATTCTATATCGGGACTTACATAATGCTGATCCGTACCTAGAGAACTAAATGATACCGACAAAAATGTCTGACGTTGGGCAGAGCTGGGACAGCCTCAAAGAAGAAATGATCCGTCGAGGTCACGATGACGCAAAATGGCGTGAAGGCAAAACTGCTGTTTATGTTTTTAATGCTGGAGAGGATGTCTCCAGGGTGCAGAGAGAAGCCTACACACTGTACATGTCAGAAAATGGGTTGGGTCCTCTTGCTTTTCCAAGTCTTAAGCAGATGGAAGAAGAAGTCGTCAGCATCGCGCTTCATTTGCTCCATGGGCCAGAAGAAAGCACAGGCAATATAACCTCTGGCGGAACTGATTCAATTACTATGGCAGTTAAAGCGGCTAGAGACTTCGCACGGGAAGAACGGAATACACCAGGTCAACCGAATGTCGTTATGCCACATTCCGCCCATCCAGCGTTCGATAAAGCTTGTCACATGATGGGACTGGAAAAACGGCGTATCAAAGTTGGTAAGGATTTTCTGGCTGACGTCGGTGAAATGAGTCAGGCTTGTGATGAAAATACCATACTGATAGTTGGCTCCGCTCCTAGTTTCCCCTATGGGTTAAGCGACAATATTACCGCACTTGGAGAGCTGGCAGAATCAAGAGGCATTTGGTTGCATGTTGATGCTTGCGTCGGCGGTTATATCGCTCCTTTTGTCAGGATGAATGGTGTGGACATCGCTCCTTTCGACTTCGAAGTCGCCGGTGTCTATTCGATATCGGCCGACCTTCACAAATATGGCTACTGCGCCAAAGGCGCGTCAACTGTACTTTATAGATCAGGTGAATTACAGAAGCATATGGTTTTTGACTGCGCTGACTGGCCCGGTGGTAGAATGATCACACCGACACTGGCAGGCACCCGACCTGGAGGCGCGATCTCCGCAGCATGGGCAGTCATGAACTATCTCGGAATCGAAGGCTATCGTGAAAAACAGAAGCAAGTCACTGAAGCACGTCAAATCATAGAGGCAGGGGTAAAGTCACTTGGCTTTGAGCTTCTGGGCCGACCACAACTAGGAATCATGGCATTCACTCATTCTAAGCTGGATGTCTTCGCCATCTACCGTCAAATGTACAAACAAGGCTGGTTTACTAGCCTCACCACCGAACCAAAGGCTCTACACCTGATGCTTTCCCCTTTTCATCGAACCGTCACCGAGACTTATCTCTCAGACTTATCTGCAGCAATGAAGATTGTTGAGGCAGGAGAGATCGAGAGCATCGGTGAAGCAAGATACAGTTAAAGCAGACCGACGAAAAGGCGGGCGTCATTCATGAGTTTTCGATGGAACTACGGCGATGTCATTGAAGCCATGGAGATTATCACTCCCCCGAAACAAGCAGCCCTTATCCACGGTAATAGGATTATCAATTGGGAAGACATGCGACGACGCAGCAACAACCTTGCGAAAAACCTTCTTAATAACGGCATTAAGGTTGGCGACAAGATCGCTTTCTATATGCGTAACTGTCCCGAATATTCCGAAGGGATTAATGCTGCTTTCAAAGCAAGACTAACGCACGTCAATGTTAATTATCGCTACATCGATCATGAACTGATCTACCTGTTGAATAATTCGGACGCCAGTGTTGTTATCTATCAGGCCGAGTTTCAAACATATGTCGATAAGATTCGAAAACAACTACCCGGAGTGAAACACTGGCTGAAAGTAGACGACGGCAAGCCCAGCAGTTATGAATCTATGGTCGAATCGGGCGAAGGCACGCCCATCGGTCTTACTAGAAGTCCTGAAGACCTACTGTTCCTGTACACGGGAGGAACAACCGGTATGCCGAAGGGCGTGATGTGGCAGCAGCATGATCTCTTTACAGTTCTTGGAGCAGGCGGAAACTGGCGTATCGGCATCCCTCCTTGCAGGGACATAGACGAACTTTTAGAACGCACAAAAGATCAGCCGCGCCCCGTTAACCTCCCACTACCACCGATCATGCATGGAACTGGCTTGCTGTCAGCGATCGGGGCAATGGCCNNCNGAGGCACATGCGTAACATTNCCGTCCCAAAGCTTTCGAGCGGAAGAAGCACTGGAGGCCATTGANCGTCACAAAGTGACCGCTACCACTATCGTTGGCGATGCATTTGCTCGTCCAATGCTAGAAAAATTGAACGATAACCCAGGCCGTTTCGATATATCCTCACTAAAAGTTATGAACTCATCCGGCGTCATGTGGACGCGAGAGGTCAAAGCCGGGCTGCTGGAACATCACGAAAACCTGATTCTTTCTGACGGGTTTTCATCATCCGAGGCCATCGGATTGGGCACGTCAATGATGACGAAAGATCAAGAAATCGACGTGGCCAAGTTTACACTTGGACCGCACTGCAAGGTTTTCAACGAGGCCCTAAAAGAGGTAGAGCCAGGATCAAACCAGTCCGGTATGGTAGCGGTCTGCGGCCATATCCCAGTCGGTTATTACAAAGATCAGGAAAAAACGGACCAAACGTTCAAATTCATTGACGGTGTCCGATATTCNATACCCGGAGATTGGGTCAGAGTCGAGAGTGACGGATCACTGACTTTATTAGGCAGGGGTAGCAACTGTATCAATACAGCTGGCGAGAAGGTTTATCCCGAGGAGGTCGAAGAGGCACTCAAGTATCACGAATCAGTTGCAGATGCNCTCGTCGTAGGTGTTGATGATGAACGCTGGGGACAATCNATTACCGCAGTAGTACAACTGCACCCGGGCTTTCAACTGGACGCGTCAGAAATAAAAGCCTTCACCCGGCAACATTTGGCGGCTTATAAAATCCCAAAGAACATTCTAAGCAAGATTGATCTAGAGCGTGCCCCTAACGGTAAAGCCGATTACAAGGCTATTCGCGAATTCGCTATTTCAAAAATTACTAGTCTGTAGACACCTTGCCACGCAACTTTTTTCGCTGGCCTTGTTTACGTTTGCCGTCCAATCGACGTTTCACCGAACCCCGTGTTGGGCGTGTTGACTGACGCGTTTTTTTTGTCCGTTGCGCTTTCGTCAGCAAATCCTCAAGCCGTTTAAGTGCATCTTCGCGGTTTTTTTCCTGGCTACGAAACTTTTGAGCCTTGATCACAATAACACCAGCCTGCGTCAACCTAACGTCAGACAANTCNAGCAAGCGCTGCTTGATAACCAACGGAAGACTAGATCGATTAACGTCGAAGCGAAGGTGAATAGCGCTAGCCACCTTGTTGACATGCTGTCCTCCCGGGCCACTGGCTCGTATCGCGAGCATTTCAATCTCGGAATGAGGAATATCAATAATCCGGATCATGCTCTGGCCATGTACTCGGCATTCGCAGTATTAACCTTAATCATCTGACCCTGCTCAATGTACTCCGGCACTTGAACGATTAAACCTGTCGACAAAGTCGCNGGCTTGGTTCTCGCGTTCGCAGAGGCTCCTTTAATAGCGGGAGCTGTTTCAGTGATCTCGAGCACAACAGACTGAGGCAGATCGATAGCCACAATATTGCCATCAACCAAAAGCGCCGTAATACCTTCGAGGCGATCGGTCAAATAATCAAATTGATCAACTAGAAGATCGCTATCTAACGAATACTGGGAGTAGTCATCCGTGTTCATAAAAACATGCTGTTCACCATCAATATAAGAAAACAGCACGGGAACACGCAGGCAATCAGCCTCTGCGAAAAACTCGTCGCCTTTAAGTGATGCATCGCTTTTCTGCCCCGTAACAAGATTATCAAACCTTATCTTGTATAGCGTCGCAGCCCCACGGGCAGACGGACTTCTCGCCTCGAGCTGCTTTACAATATGCGGCGAATCATCAATTTGAACGATATCGCCGCGTTTCAGGTCACTGACTTTTGGCATAGAACTACCCTATCAGAAATCCCTTATTGTACAATCTGCGGCCCTGTTTCATTAATGTTTCCTCTGACATTCGCCACCAGACGAGAATCATTTGGCGATTTGCCCATTTAGCCGTAAATAATTANGGGGAGTTATCGCGTACTTAAGACTATATGCGCGAACTGATAAATAACCGTGCAACGAAATGAAACCGCTGTATAAAAAATCACCGAAAAATGAGGAATCGTTATGACGCCCGGAGAAAATACTTTGAAACTGGTCAATGACCTCTTCAATCAAGGTACAGAACATATTATTTTGCTGATGCGTCATTCTGCTCGTGAATACGAGCCTGGACGCCACGACTTGCTTAACCCGCTGACAGAGGAAGGACGAATGCTTGCTAAGGATCTGGGTAGAAAGCTGCCTAAGTCTGTGATCATTAGAGGTTATACCAGCCCAGCGGAANGATGCGTCGATACGGCTGAACAAATCATGGCTGGGCACAAGGAAAATGGCGGACAAGTCATGAGGAATCGGGTAGTCGAGGCTCTAGGCGTATTTTACGTCCTTGATCAGATGAAAATGTTCATGGCAATGCAGGCAGCCGGTGGCCTAGTCGGCTTCCAGCGTCAATGGTTTTCCGGCGAGGTATCCCCAGACATCCTCATGCCTGCCGATTTATCAGCTAATNTAATTGCAGGGCTGGCAAAAGAAAAACTAAAAGAGAAGCTATCTGAACCCAGAGTTGATCTCATGGTGTCACACGATTTTACACTCTACCTACTCAAACATCAGCTCCTAGGTCAGGACTCGGAACGGTATCCCAACGTAATTTATCTGGATGGCATTGCTATTTTCGAACGCGACGGCAGGACTTATATCCAAAGTCATCACGAAGCGGCTGTCGAACTAAAAATCTAGGATCCCCGATAGAGTGGTTTCATTCTTCGATTCAACCAATCAATAAGAATGTCATTTGTCTCCACCGGTTTTTCCTGCTGAATCCAATGACCGCAATCTAGGGTATGAATTTCGAGGTCTGCTACGGAATCCGACATATCAACCGGTCGCACCATGTCGTAACGCCCATAGATCATAAGAGCAGGATGCTCAACTCTNTGCTCAAGGCCGGAAGTCAGTTCCCAATTACGAGAAAAGTTACGATACCAGTTACAAGGCGCCTCAAATCCTGAATGTTGAAAAGCGCTAACAAATACATCTAACTCTTCTTCCGACATCATCAGGTCACCCCTTTGCACGTCGATTCTCGCCATATCAACTATCGANATGGCAGAAGGCTGANTTTNATCAGTGTCATGCCAGACATTTGTTCGGTATATATTACTCAGGAAACGCCGGGTATTGTCAGCAAAAGCCGCAGCCGCAACCCCCGGTTGGCGGTTGAAATGAACAATATAAAATTCAGGACCATTCGCCTGCTCCATAAGTACAACAGGGTCAATCGGAGGCCTCGGCAGGAAAGGTACTGAAAAATTAGCCAAGCCGAGCACGCGGTCAGAGTTCAAAAGCGGCTGATACCAGACGACCAAAGCTCCCCAGTCATGACCCACGAAAACAGCTTGATCGATGCTCAGAGCATCCAACAGAGCTATGTGATCAGAAGTCAANTTATAGCAGTCGTATGCCTCTACAGACTCTGGCTGGCTAGATTTTCCGTAGCCTCTTTGATTCGGCACAATGACATGGTACCCCTGGTCAACCAGGGCCGGGATTTGATAGCGCCAACTATATGCATGTTCTGGCCAGCCATGTGCTAGAAGCACAGGTATACCTCCTTGACCTGCCTGAAAAACCTCTAATTCGACCGCGCCGCAGTCGATCATCTCCGCTTTGGGAAATTGTTTCATTTACAAACCTACTAAAAAATCATCGTGACTTAGCGACTATCATACAAGACTTAGCTAACTTCCCATTCTTTACAATAACCTTTGAAGATGATGAACGATAACAATAAGTGACGNTAGGTTGCCAAGNGACCTATGCCAACTCAGACAGATTAAATGATCAAGAGCCTTGANAAAATTGGGTACAATTGGCTTTCAATGTAATCATAGAACTTAAGGCTTACTCAGANNTGATATTGACGTGACGAAGTACCGCTACTTTCACTCAATACACGATTTTAGATAACAGGAGATAAATCATGACTATAGGCATCCTCGCTACACTGAAAATCAAGCCAGGAACAAACGCCCAGTTTGAAGCAGCATTCAAAGATATGATGGCTGCCGTCGAAGCAAATGAACCCGGCAACCAATTTTATGTCCTACACCGATCACGTGAAGACGAGTCAACTTACATTGTGATGGAACAATATGATGATCAAGCCGCCGTCGACGTACATGGCAAATCAGACGCCTTCAAGGCGGCCAGCGCCGCTCTCGGCGGTTGCATGGCAGGACCGCCCGAGGTGAAGCTATTCGACGGAGTCTAGTCGACGTAGCGATGGGTCAACGAAACGTAGGCCCGATTAATAAGCATAGTCGGGTCTCCCATCTGGCCATCATACTCCGCCGTCGGTTTCACTGCGATAATCTCTGCAAGCGACATCCCTTCTTTGATCAACTTGACCATACGAGCACGAATTACTGTAAGCATATCAATATAGTCAGATAGCCCCTGGTAGTCGGACAGAGGGCCATGGCCAGGGATAACGACAGTATTNGTATCGATGCGGTCGAGCGTTTCCTGGCAAAAACGAATTACCCCATCAATGCTNCCTCCATTGTCTGCATCTATGAACGGGTAGCCAGAGTTGTTATAAACATCCCCGAGGTGGACTGCGTTAGAACCCCGAAAAACCACCGCCGTATCACCCGTCGTATGAGCCGGTCCGAAGTGGTATAGATCGATTCGTTCTCCGTTCAGATGGAACGACATTGTCTCCGAGTAAGTGATATCAGGCCAGGCACTCTCAGGGTAAGCTTTCTGCTCGTAAGCGAATTGGACCAGATTAATCAGTCGATCTTCTTTCATCATTTCTCTTGAATTTTCATGGGCTACCAACCAGGTGCCCTCTGGTCCTAGGGTCAGATTGCCCTCAGCNTGATCAAAGTGCCAGTGTGTCGTCACCGCAAAATCTATGTCCTGGCCTCCTAAGCCTNCGATGGCTGCTTTNATCTTTGGCATTACCTGGGGAAACTGATCATCAACGATAAAAACACCGTCGGCTCCCACACTAACGCCCACATTGCCGCCAACTCCAAANAGCACGTATAAATCATCAGTAACTTTTTCTACGCCGATATCAGCATCGAAATCCCACGCGAAGGCGCCCGCCAATGCCTGCAAATCCATCGAACTCGGTGCTTCTGTACCACTATGACCAAGCACTGACATCGCATAAAAAATTAANAAAANCCCTGTCATTTTTTTCATTTTTCTGTTCCTCTTCTGACAGATTATTGTATCGCTGCATAGAGAAACGGGAGCGATACATCCATACGGTAATCGATTCCTGAGTGATTATCGGGAAATTCTTCATACCGGTGGTCCACCCNATGATCATCAAGCTTACGATGCAACTGACGAGCGCCGTATACCAAGTTGTATTGATCTCTTACGCCGCAATCAACAAAGATCGCCTCAAGCGATGACAGATTCTCCCGAACTTCAGGACGATCAATCATGCGGACGGGATCCCAGGCGAGCCAATTCTGCCAACGCTCAGGTATCAACTCGCAGGTATCTTCCGTGACAGGCAATCGAATACCATAGGGAGAACTAGGATCGGGGTCATAGGTGGCGGCCATCGCCAACATCATCAAATGATGAAAGTTACCGCCTGAGACGCCACGATCCTCCCGAAATCGACCTATGAAACCTCGAATACCATTTTCACCACCTGCCAGCGTTCGCAGCAGCGAGGGAAAGTCACTTCGATAACATAGTTCGAAATCCATATCACCCGAGTGACAGGCGACTGCCGCCCAGGTATCCGCACGCCTCATACCATGAACAATCGCACCGTAACCACCCGAGGACTTACCAAAGACAGCCCGATGTTCACGTCCGGGCTTGATCCGATATGAAGATTCCAATGCGTGAAGCATATCGCCGCAGAGGAAGTCCTCCCAGTTACCCATCGCAGCGGAGTTAATGTACTGATTACCTCCCAACGACGTGAAACAATCAGGGAAGGCAAAAATTGCATGCCCCATCAGACCAGAATCTACTAACCGATCAATTTGTTGTGGCAAACTTTCCTGGAAGGCTTTCCAGCCAACATGAGCAAACCCGCTGCCTGTAAAACCAACCAGGTCTACCATGAGAGGAAATGCCTCATTGTTTGCGTCATACCCTTCCGGCAGGTAAACCACGACACTTCGTCGGACTGGATCACCGAGCATATTTTCTGCCAACGTAGCGGACTCAACGTGAATGGTTTCGAAACGTCCACGAGGTTGATTAAAAGGATGTCTGGGCATATCGCCCCCGTACTTTTTTAAAATGCTAGCATATCAAAGGCNGGACCGGAGAGGAGCCTTCAGCTCGAGAGAACAGGTGGTCACGGACAAATATGAACCAAAGAACTGGAGGCATGGCCNAGTCATGCTGCACCTCGACCNATGGAAAGGATACTCTATTTCATTTGCAGGCGACTCAGCCGTGGGTGACTTTGTGCACATTCCCGAACACTTTCTGTACGACGTCTTAACATGCGAAGCGCGCCTTCTAAAACTGGACACCGAGAATAATCGGGATAAGAAGGCCGAACAAACTCAGCTTCAGAAAAAATATGCCCAGCGTTATAGCGAGATTAGTGCAACCTAGCCCAAAGACGCAAAGCTTTTTCCTTCACGAACCANGGAGCGTAGTAAGTCCGCTGGCTGCCAAACATCATCGCCAGTTTCTTCATGGAATCGTTCTATGTCAGCCAAGACATTGTCTAGACCCTGAACATCGGCAAACCACATCGGACCTCCGACGTAGGCTGGAAAGCCATAGCCATTCACATAAACAGTATCAATGTCACCGGCGCGCAGGGCGTGTCCTTCTTCCAGCAACTTGGCGCCAATATTGACCAGTGGATAAATACAGCGCTTCAGCACTTCTTCATCGCTGAAGGCTTTAGTGGCATAGCCTAATTCTTCTCGAACCCTCGCAATGACGTCATCAGCAATNGGATCCGGCAGAGGCTTACGATCCCCCTCCTTGTACTGATAGTAGCCCTTACCATTTTTCTGGCCATATCTATCTAGCTCGCATAGTTCATCGGGTATCCGTGCGGTCACATCATTAGAGCCACCCATCATCTTTCGTGCTCGCCAACNGAGGTCCAATCCAACCATGTCGGCCATTGCGAAAGGCCCCATTGCCAGTCCAAAATCATAAATCACCTTATCGACCTGCGCTGGAGAGGCCCCTTCAAGGATCATCAACTGCGCCTGTCTCGAGTATCCAGCAATCATGCGATTACCAATAAACCCAGGGCAATTCCCCGCCATGACGGAAACTTTNCCCAAACGCTTACCAAGCGCCATTGCTGTTCCGAGTGTGACCGGTGAGGACTTGTCCCCTCGAACGACCTCGAGTAGGCGCATAACATTAGCGGGGCTGAAAAAGTGCATACCACAAACAGACTCTGGACGATTGGTTGATGCAGCAATCGCGTCAACATCAAGCCCCGACGTGTTAGTGGCGAGCAAAGCGCCTTGCTTCATTACCTTATCAAGCCGTTGAAATATTTCCTGTTTGAGTTCCAAATTTTCGTAAACCGCTTCAACAACGACGTCACCATCACCAAGATCTTCAAACTTCTCGGTAGGGATGATTAATGACATTCGCTTATCCATCTCAGTTTGCGCCAACCTACCCCTCGCGACCGTCCTAGCGTAATTTCCCTCGATAACTTTAATTCCCCTCGCTAGGTTTTCGGGATCATTGTCATGCAGTCTCACCGGCAATCCCGCGTTGGCAAAACACATGGCTATGCCACCCCCCATCGTGCCGGCACCCACTACACTACCCTGCTTGATATCCAACAGTTGAACATCACCCTCAAGACCNGGAATCTTGTTAGCTGCTCGCTCGGCAAAGAAGATGTGAATTAAAGCTTCACGCTGCGGATGAGCAAGGCACTCTTTGAAGCACTCCTGCTCTACTGCAAACCCTGCATCGAAGTCATTAGCGTTCACGGCAGCTTCAATGCACCTCAGAATCTGCGCAGGAGCGAATTGCCCTCGNTGACTTGTTTCCAGGCTTCCCTCGAATTTCGCAAATAATCCATCATTATCCCGATCAACAATGACCTTATCTTCGATGTCACGGACACGGCGCTTGGTTGCGCCTTCGGCGATGATCTCTTTTGCATAGTCGACCGCCTCTTCAACAATATCACCGTTGGCAATACGATCNACAATNCCCATTGCCAGCGCATCCGGAGCGAGAATAGGATCTCCTGAAATAATCGCTTGGACAGCCGCTTCAGCCCCAATCAGCCTTGGTANACGCTGAGTCCCACCTGCACCTGGCAACAAGCCAAGCTTAACTTCAGGCAATCCNACAGGNGCCGTNGGTGANGCGATTCGATAATCACAGCACAGNGCTACTTCCAGCCCACCGCCAAANGCTGTGCCGTTTATCGCTGCGATAACAGGCTTATCACTGCTTTCCATGTCATCGAGAGCATCCAACAAGCTTGGCCCCTCGCTCGCAGCGGCCCCAAACTCACTGATATCAGCNCCTGCAATGAAGGCCCTGTGCATCCCAGTCATGACAATGGCCTTAATAGCATCATCAGCCAACGCTTTGCGAACACCATCACAAATACCTGCCCGCACGCCGGATGACAGCGGATTGACTGGAGGATTGTCTATACTGAGCAGGGCCACTTCACCCCGCGCTTCATAATGCACCGTACCTTTCATTCTCAGCANNTCCCGAAAAATAGGTGNAGATTATACAGTACGATCAATATTNTGCTGGNAATCANAAACANNAACAGAACAGATGCGACGGAATCGGCTCACTCTAATAAAATTTGAGCTAAGAAAAAGATTAGACCTTTCAAAATTTTTCAAAAAAGAATTGAAGCTTGCCTGATACGAGTGAGGCATCTGAACACTATATTCAGAATATAATGTGACCTAAAAGACGTTAATGGTTAGCATACTTTACAGAGTAAAAGTGAGGTGATCGCCCCTATGAACAATGCGATACTGCTTCCTGAACCCGCTATAATCTGCATGCTGAGGGCAGCAGCATCTAGACGACAGATAACATCTAGTGCCGGAACAGGCAGGACAAATCTTGAAGAATGAAATACTAGATACAACTGGTAACTATGAGCAAGCAAGCGCAAAGGGGGACTATGAAATCCGGCCAGATATCGGAATGATCAGCGATAACATTACGCTGGACAAACTGCTCAGTGACATTGACCAACAGATCGAAATCTTGACAGCTATGGCACAAGACAACCTCATCCTCAATGAACAGCTTCGCCTGCTTAACGAATCAAGGGATTTCCTGATTGCCCAGGAGTTAGAAATCAGCCGTATGGCTGAATTGATTGACGAAGACCGATTGGATGAAATGCTATCTATTGTTGAAAAGCCATCTGACGACTAGTTTACCAGTTGTTTCAGGCGCAATGACACCTGACCGGTGCCTATCGATTTATGAACCTTGCCTGATAAATTTCTTTAGATCCGAAGATAAAGCTCGTAGCGACGGTTTATGGGTATACATCATATGTCCCGCCGAGTAATAAGCCATTGTTACATTACTATCTACGCCATCCCTTAGGCCAAGGTGATTCACCGTGTATTCAGTGGCGTAGAAAGGTGTTGCCATGTCGTAAAATCCATTCGCAATAAACAGCTTCAGATGGGGATTTTTCATCATCGCCCCGCGTAGCGTCTCCGTTACATTAACGAAATTATTCTGAAATTCATCGTATTGCCATTTCGGCAGCACCTTGAAGCTTAGAATTTCATAGGGCAAATCTGACTCAAATTTTAGTTCACGACGAACATAATCGTTGAGGCAAGCGGAATACACGCCCTGCACCACATCAAAACTAGGATCTCTCTCAAAATTTTCGGCAGCATCATCCTTATCTACCCCCGAAATTCGAGAATCAAAGCGCCCCACGCTTCTACCTTCTGTCCTTAGCACCTCTTTGGCATAACGCATGATAGGGACCCTTAAATTATTCCGCAGGATGTAGTCCGAGGAGAGGCCTACATATCCCGCAAGACGTTCCGCGACCTCATTCCGAGTCTCTGTATGCAATGAACTACCTTTGTGGAGTGCAGGCAGGTACTCATTTTGTGTAAAGGCAATGACCTCATCAATAAACTCCCGATCCGACATGGTTACGTATTTAGCATCCAACTTGCCGTGATACTTAGCTGTCATCGCGTAGGTTGGCACGTAAACAACAAAGGGCAACTCATTCCCCGGATGAAAAAGAATCGTCTGAAAGTTTAAAACTGCTGACACTAACATGATTCCGTTCAAATAAAGCCCGTATCTGTCCTGTAGAAAACCAGCTAAACCGGCAGCTCGAGTAGTTCCGTAGCTCTCACCAATCAAGAATTTAGGTGAACTCCAGCGCTCATTTCTTGATGTATAGAGACGAATGAACTCACCTACTGAATCAAGGTCTCGCCTGAAGGTGAAGAACTCATCCGGATCGTTTTCCTCGCCAGGAAGAGGTCGGCTATAGCCAGTCCCGACAGGATCAATGAAAACAAGATCGGTCTCTTCTAGCAGCGTGAACTCATTGTTTTCTACCTGGTAGGGAGGCGTGAGCCGTTTTTCCGCAACTGCGTCATCTAAACTGAGAGGTACTCTTTTCGGACCTAGGAGCCCAAGCAACATCCAGACAGAAGAAGATCCAGGTCCACCATTAAACGAGAAGGTCAGAGGCCTACGTACCCTGTTTTTCTTGCCAACCCTGGTAAAAGCGATAAAAAACATTTCGGCCTTCGGCTTATGGCCCTTTTTATCGACTTCTTCCTTAAGAACAACTGTACCTACATCAACTGTGTAGCGAATCGTCTTTCCCCGAATCCGAAGAGTGTGCGTAGTGGTAACAACATTATCCTCGGGAACGGGTAGCTCCTCATTTTTTGAGCTTTCGGTCATGACCTAGTGGCCTCGTCTTTTCCCATGGCATTGTTTACCATCTCTCTATGAACAGCAATGACATCGACCGATTTT
>NZNP01000027.1 GCA_002694945.1 Gammaproteobacteria bacterium | reverse complement strand
CGCCAACAGACGAACGGACATATAGAACGCCCTGATGAGGACCGAAGACTTTATAGAGACTAAATAGATATAGATCACAGTCCAATGCTTTCAGATCGGGAACATGGTGAGGAACATGTGCCACTCCATCAACACCTACAAAAGCGTCACAGCGATTCCTAATTTCCTCAATAATGTCTCGTACGGGGTTCGTTGTTCCGACAAGGTTGGAACAGTGCGGAAAAAATACCCACCGTGTTTTCTCATTCAACAATTCATATAAGTCGGCCGTATCTAAAAGGCCTGTTTCAGGAAGTAATCGCCACTCACGAACCGTTGCCCCACTTCTTTCTCCTGCTCGCCTCCAAGCCCCATGATTAGCTTCATGATCCTGTTGACAAACCACGATCTCATCTTGCTTTGTAAGCGTCGGGCCAATCGCCTGCGCCATCACGTAACTGTTTGACGAAGTAGAAGGGCCGAAAGTAAGCTCATCTTCTTTAATGTTNAGGGCNTCNGCCCAAAGACCTCGGGCCCGATCCATCANCTCACCTCCCTCCCTTGATGGACTGAANGGGCTGTAGGGTTGAATACGTTTATATCGATTAAAGTCTTCGAGAATCTCCAAGACTTGCCTGGCGACGAAACTGCCTCCCGCATTGCTGCAATACACATAGTCCTCATTGCTCTGCGGGAACTGCTCACGCACAAAATCAATATCAAGCTTCACGTTTTCTCCCATCATGATGGCGTCGGCCAGAATACCNAAGATCGACATAGCTTTGAAAAAAAATCAAGCNAGATATCCAAATCNAAACTAATAACCAGCNGGCCACTNAAACACGATATAAATTGCACGCCGAGAATTCGCTCATTGTCCAACTTACTCAAACCAAAACTCACGTAGGTAAATTTGCCATGAAGAGACAATCTATAAAAAAGATTATTAGATCCAGCTCCTCCCATGATCATAATTTCATCTACGCCCGGATAGGTTAAATAGCTCAGTAAAGCATTACATTCGACAATTGTCCGCTCGACACTATCTTCAATTATCTTAGAATGTCCATGAACCTCGTGGATTTATCATTATGCCTATCCCTGTAATTCTAGACACTGATATTGGCTTTGACGTCGATGATGTATGGGCACTTGCTTTCATGCTGAAATGCCCTGAAATAGATGTAAAACTGATCACGACGAATACCGGTGACACTACCTACTCGGCTCGCCTCGTCGCAAAAATACTAGATGCTGCCGGTCGAACGGACATCCCGATTGGNATAGGTATTCCCCTTGATCCAGTGGGCAAAACGCACACTAAATGGCTGGGCAATTACTCGCTAAACGATTATCCAGGCATAGTCTTAACTGATGGTATTGGTGCGATAACTGAGACAGCAACGATGANCAACGAGAAGGTATCGATCATCGGTATCGGCCCGCTCGCTAACATCGCAGCAGCATTAACTCGAGATCCAACTTTGCCAGACAACGCTCGTTTCATTGGTATGCACGGAAGCATACATCGCGGTTACATGGGTATTAAGAAAGCGATGAAAGAATATAACGTGAAAATCCACACGGCGGCGTGCCAGAAAGTTTTCCAGACCAACTGGGATCTTGCCATTACACCTCTCGACACNTGCGGTCTAGTTCGACTTACCGGAGATAATTTCAGAAAAGTAAGTGAGAGTGATGCNCCCCTCGCGAGGGCAGTGATGGAAAATCACTTNGGCTGGTTCCAAGCCTGCANCGATTGGGAGTTCCTGAAGAGCTATGATCCTAAAATTGAATCATCGGTCCTGTACGATACGGTCGCCGTCTATATGGCTTTCTCTGAAGAGCTTTTAGAAATGGAAACTCANCCAATCACTATTACCGACAACGCCATGAGCATTATTAATGAGCAGGGTAAAAAAGTGAGATGNGCGCTTAAGTGGAAAGATCAAGANGCTTTTGAGCAATTGGTCGCAGACCGGCTAGCCTCATGAAGGACAAACCTAATATNGTCGTGCTGTTCCCCGACCAGCTTAGGGCTTTATCTTTNCCACTGTTCGGNGAGCAACAGATNGCGACACCCGCTATAGACNGACTTGCAAGTGAGGGCGTTAACTTGACGAATGCTATCGCTAATTGTCCGGTTTGTACCCCTGCCAGAGCTATGATGGTGACCGGCCGCTATCCTCAAACAACAGGTCATTTGATTAACACTACCCGAACACGACACTCAGAACTCAGCATCGCAGATGCTTTCTCCTACCAAGGCTACAGAACAGCCTGGATTGGGAAATGGCATCTGCATACAGGCTTGTGGCCTGCGATTGATCGTATGCCCCAGCACCCAGATTGGGTACCCGAAGGACGTGACCGTCTCGGCTTTCAGTATTGGCGTGCNTATAATCAACANATGGTCTTTTTCGATGGGTTCGTNCACAAAGACGACTGGAATTACGAACGATGGGAAGGTTATGAGACCGATGGATTACTTAATTATGCAACTGAATTCCTTGACTCAGTGCATGACAAACCTTTCCTTATGTTCCTGTCACCTCATCAACCTCACTACACGCCATTTGAATTCGCGCCTAGCAAATATTACGAGGCCTTACCTTCGACATTAGCACTACCTAGCAACGTACCTCCGAACAAGATGGATGTCTCCCTCGAAATGTACCGTCACTATCTCGCCATGATTCTAGCTATCGATGAAATGCTGGACAGGATCTTAAAGGATCTAGATAAGCGCGGCTTAACGGAGAAGACTATTTTTGTGTTGACCTCTGACCACGGGACTCAGGGAGGCTCGCAAGGCGTCAATCCGTGGTCAAAGAAAAACCCCTACGAGAGTTCTATNCATGTACCNGGAATAATCCGGTATCCACGCATGATTCAACCAAATTCAACTTGCGAGAATATTTTCAGCGCGGTTGATTGGTTTCCCACTCTCTGNGAATTAGCCGGAATTCCTGTTCCCAGGTCCATCGAGGGAAAGAGTCGAGCACTAAACCTTATAGATCCCGGAAAATCAGCCGATCCAAATGATAGCGCGTTCATAATGAACTTTTCGAAATACTTCGACTGGTTTGAGGACGGAGCGGAGTGGCGTGGTGTTAGGACTGTTNATCACACCTATGCTCGCTGGNTAGACGGACGAGAAGAGCTCTATGATCTCAAAGANGACCCACTTCAGGTTAATAATTTAATCGAAATTGCTGACGACATGCTAGTCGAAAACATGAAAGCGCGACTAATAAATCACCAGATCCAACGCCAAGACGAACTTGTGCCCTGCACAGCCTGGAAGGATTGGCTCGATGAACAAAGAAGAGTCATTCGAAATGCTTTCGGCAACCTGAGTCATCCGGAATCTCTTCCCGATTTCTCTCTCTTGCATTAAACGAATCCNTGACAACGAAAAAGTCATGAACTATCCAGTAACAATTGACAGAGAAAAAATAAAAGCTTTCCAAGATAAGGGACATCTGGTGACCGAAAATGTGTTAACACCAGAGGCAATCGCCAAATACGGCAAGGCTGTAGATGACCAAATTGCAGAAAGAACGTGTGAAGACAATAGGCCCTTCGAGGATAAAACTATTTATGAGCAATCTTTTATCCAATGCATGCGACTTTGGGAAACATGCCCAGTGGTGCGAGAACTTTCCTGTAACTCAGGACTGGCAGGCATTGCTGCACAACTCCTNCAGACCCANTCTGTCTTANTGTGGCAGGATCAGGCACTCTACAAAGAAGCCGGTGGTCGAGAAACTACTGCGCACCAAGACCAAACATTCTGGCCGATAGGCACCGCACCTTTAATCAGCGCCTGGATACCTTTTGACGACATTAAAGCGAACGGAGGTGCAATGAGTTACGTCAGTGGCTCACATAGGAATGGAGGCTTGAAAGTCGTCGACATCACCCATTCAACCCAACCCTATGACATCTTGGATGATCAATCACTGTCAGGATTGAAAATCGAGACGGTCACACCAAAAGCCGGCTCAGTGGTTTGGCATCATGGCTACACCGTACACAAAGCCGCTGCCAACGAAAGCGATTCAACCCGAAGAGTTTTCACAATAGTCTATTTAGCCAAAGGCTATCATCGAATGAAGGCGTGGCCAGCTTTTCCTCTCGATAGAGCTGGTGTCGCGGTAGGCGAAATAATGCAGGGTGAAGGCCTGCCAATACTCTGGCCGCCAATATCCAAGTTGCCCGAACCACCTAAAAACCAGGGTCAAGCAACTGGACCACAACACTGAGNCAACCTGCCCTNCCGACTTTATCNTCTGAGATCACCGATNACATTAAGCCATCAGCTAAGAAACCGTTCCTTCAGTGACGAGAGCTTCGATAGCAGCAGCATCCAACTTAAAGGATTCGAGTACCTGCCGAGTGTGTTGTCCATGATCCGGACTTGCAGCGCCTGGTTCGAGGCGCTCGCCACCAAACTTGGGCGGCGCCTTGATGATTCTCATCGAGCCCATAATCGGGTGNTCCATAACATCGACNGTATCGTTGGCGACTAGCTGTTCTTGGGCTAAGACTTCATCCCTATCAAGACATCGAGCGCAGGGCACATCGGCTTCTTTCATGCGAGNGATCACTTCCTCTGTTGTGTACTTCAAATATTCGTCCTGTACCAATGACTTAAAGAGGACGAAGTTTTCCAAAAGCTTTTCCATAGAGTCAAAGCGTTCATCCGCTAACAAGTGTTCCATCCCCATGGCGATCAGACTACGCATCTGCTGCTCAGATGTGCCGGCTGAAATTGTTACAGCCCCATCCTTGGTCTTGGTTAGATCATAAAGAATGTCGATCAACATGGGCTGGGGCGCTATGTCATCGTCCAGCAACGTGTGATTCTGGAAGCCATCGGGAAACAAAAAGAAAAGTCCGGCATCAATCATCGACAAATCTATATGTTGCCCCTCACCTGTCCGCTCCCGATGATAGAGCGCACATGTCACTGCCTGGCATGCGGTATAGGCNGTTATCTTGTCGCACATTAGATTGCGGACAAAGGTAGGTTCAGCNGTGCCTTGGACAGCAGTAAAACCCGCCGANGCCTGAATGATAGGATCATACGCTGGAGAGCCACTTAAAGGACCCTTTTTTCCAAAACCTGAGATTGCTGTATAAATTAGACGGGGATTCAGCGCTCGTAGCTCATCACTGCCCAGGCCAAGCTTATCCATAACACCTGGTCGGAAGTTGTGCATGACGATATCAACATCAGACACCATATTTCTTATCAGNTCTCTTCCCGCGTCTGACTTAATGTCTACTCTAATGGATTCCTTGCCTCTATTACAGTTAGCGAATAACGACGAAATACCTCCTTTATTTTCGCCAATGTAACGCAGGGGGTCGCCCATCGCGAGGGGTTCCACCTTTATAACCCGAGCCCCTTGTTCGCCAAGCTGCATTGCAGCAAATGACGCTGTAATCATGGTGGAGAATTCAAGAATTGTGATACCGTCTAATGGTTTCATAGTAGATCTGCTTCCATAAGTGCCATTTCGCATAAGGTATCAGATTCTAGGGACAATTAGACAGATCAACTTTCGTTAACCTAAGATCAACATTATGCCAAAAGAACAAAAAGCCCAATCCTACTACGACGAGATAAAGCAGAAATTTGCGGATGAGCGCGACCTACGCCTAAATTACAGACCGGAGGGTACAGAGCAGTTCACTTCAGACCTTTCAGGCAATCTTGCTCATTACGCGGTAGACCCCTATGCCGGAGAGTTGCCCGAGCGGGAACCAATCACTGACCATGTTGAGGTTCTGTTTATCGGAGGCGGTTTTTCCGCACTGCTAACATCCGCTAGACTGCGCGAGAAAGGCGTAGACAGTATCAGAATCGTTGAACGAGGAGCCGACGTGGGCGGCACATGGTATTGGAATCGCTACCCCGGGGTCGCATGCGATGTCGTATCTTATGATTATCTGCCGCTACTCGACGAAATGGACTATGTCCCAGTTAATCACTACTCTCGCGGACCAGAGATACTCTCGCACTGCCAGGCTATTGCTCAAAAGTACGACCTTTACAAGCTGGCTGTCTTCCAAACAACAGTAACAGAAACTATCTGGAACGAATCCGAACAGCTGTGGCATGTGCGCACCGATCGGGGTGATCGGATGCGAGCCCAATTCGTCATCTGCGCGAACGGTACTTTGTCTAAACCCAAACTATCAAAAATCGCCGGCATGGAATCTTTTCGTGGCCATTCATTCCATACTTCTCGCTGGGATTATGACTATACGGGAGAACGACTAGCGAGGCTGAAAGACAAAGTTGTCGGCATTATTGGGACAGGGGCCAGCGCTGTGCAAGCGGTCCCCGAACTAGCGAAAAGCGCTAAAGAACTTTATGTCTTTCAGCGCACGCCGTCATCGATTGATATTCGAGATGACTGGCCAACAGATCTGAACTGGGCACGCAAGTTACGACCCGGCTGGCAAGCAAAGCGGCGAGAAAGAGTCCTAAGTGCTGTAGAAATGTCTCCGGAAAAACGCGCTGAACTGGATGCACTAGATCCCGCTGAAAAATTAAGGCGTCAGGAAAACAGTAACATCGACTACATGATGCGCATTCACCAACGTATCGACCATATCGTCAAAGATCCCATAACAGCCGACTCTCTAAAACCTTGGTATATGTTCATGTGTAAACGCCCGTGCTTTCACAATGAATATTTACCATCGTTCAACCAAGATAATGTTCACCTGATCGATACACGAGGTAAGGGAATAACCGAGATCGGTGTCAGCGGTCCCATCTTCGAGGGCAGACAATTTGATATTGATCTGTTGATCTATGCCACAGGTTTCGAAGTTCAAAAAACAGGTATATATAACAATATTATTGGCAAAGACGGGATCAATCTCGATGACAAATACGCCGACGGCGTGAGAACGCTACTGGGTATCCATACGCACGGCTATCCAAATCTATTCATCATGGGTGGCTACCAGGCATCATTCCAATTTAACTTAACTGACATGCTACAAACTCAGGGGGACCACATAGCCGAGTGCATCAATTACGCCAGAAAACAGGGCTTCCAAGCTATGGATCCAACTCACGAAGCAGAGGAATGGTGGGTACAAGAGGTGATCAAGCACCGCGGCAAGACCGATCGCAACAAAGAATGTACGCCGGGCTACTATAACTTCGAGGGTGAATCGAATCGTCGACAAGATGGCAACTACAACGGTGGTTTCAGGCAATACTTTAACCATCAGACCGAGGTTAGAGAAAAACTAGCAGAGAGCTTCAACTTCACGCGTGTTTCCTAAATAAAAATAACCACCTTTTCAGCTTGAAGGTTTACCAGTAAAAGAAGGTCCACTAAAGCGATCAATGAAAGTGAACTCTTCGACTGGATTACGCTTTAGTCTGGTCAACTGTCTAACGGGTTCGCCGATAGCAATCATGGCGGCTACCGCGTGGTCGTAAGGTAAATCAAGCAACTCACTTACCACTTGCTCCTGGTGAGCCAGGTAAGTCGTCAGCACTCCACCCAGTTGCTCATTGCGTGCCGCCAAGAGAATGTTCCAAGCAAAAGGATAGACTGATCCTCCTGATATCAACCCAACCCTGTCAAGGTCCTTATCGAAAGCACAGACTTCCTTTAGATCTACACAAACAACCAATAAAGCCGGAGCCTTCTCAAGGGAGTCCACCAAAGGAAAAGTTGTCGGTGTCTCGTCAATCATAGCCTGAGTAAGCTGACTTTCACCAACCGGGGAAAAAGGCGTTTCACCAATATTCTGAGAGGCCCGATATTGCCGAATCGTTGGACCTAGGATTGCCTTGAGTTGAATACGGACCTCTCGGTCTTTAATCACCAGCACCTTCCAGCCCTGACGATTGCCTCCACTGGGCGCGAAACGCGCATTATCTAAAATCCTAAACAAGACTTCATCGCTGACTTCTTGATCAGTGAAATCGCGAGCCGCGAACGTCGTTCTCATGACGTCATACACATCCATATCGGCTTCCTTGAACAGTTAACTGTTATGTTTAAAGCAATAGATGCCCAGCATCCAAGACGATGTGCTGACCAGTGACAACCGAATGACCTTCAACAAAGTGCATAATGGATTCAGCGACCGTCTCGGGCGTACAAGTAGCCTGCAACGGTGTTTTGCTTTCAAGGAAGGCTTTGGATGCTTCGTAGGTCTCTTTTCCCATTCCTTCCGCAAGCCAATCACCAGTGATAAATCCAGGACAGACCGTATTTACTCGGACCTCTGGTCCCATAACCCTAGCAAGCGATTTACCCATAGTGATCAAAGCCCCTTTGGAAGCCGCATATGCGATAGAGCTACCGACGCCTTTGACGCCAGCGATAGAGGCCACGTTAACAATTGCGGCATTACCAGAGGCTTTTAAAGCATCACTGGCCGCTCGAACCATCTGGAAGGGGCCAACAACATTTACTCCGTATATGTGCTGAAAATCTTCACTAGTCAAACCATCCAAATCAGGATGCTGAACAAACTTAGTAGTACCAGCGTTATTCACCAATACATCAAGACGACCCCATTTCGTCATAGCCACATCAACCATTCGACGACAATCAGCATCCAGACTGACATCAGCCTGACACAGCATCACCTCACCACCGAGAGATTCGCATTCCTCAGCTACCTTTTGCGCTGCATCGACGCTTCTCGAGAAATTAATGACAACGCGGCTGCCTTTCTGCACCAACATTCTTGCAGTAGCAGCACCGACCCCAGAGGACGAACCGGTCACAATCGATACGGTATCTTGTAAGTTCATGACCTAAACTCCAATCCCTCAAATTCCCCTGAATCACGCCACTCATTCAGATATTTGAAATACGCAACAGGACCATAGGGGTAACCACCCCCCGTCAGTCCGGCCTCCCATCCTTTGCCCTCATTGTTGTAATAACCAGGCGTGCACTCCGTCGTCCCTATCATCATAGGAGGTGCTTGCTTCAACAGTTCCAACCAAGCGTTTTCGGCCTCCAGGCTTACCTCGATTTCTCTAAATTGCATATCGAGCGCATGTCTGACCATCATACCGATCGTGTTACCAGACTCAGTCAGATTGTGCGGGTAATTTGAAATCAAGTTACCTCCTTGGGTCGCCTGAACAATAAACAGATTTGGGAAACCGTGAACGTGAATGCCATGTAAGGTCCGCATTCCGTTGGACCAATAGTCAGACAGTTTCACACCATCCCGGCCGGTTGTCTCATAACCATTCCGACGTTCAAACGGCGTACCGACCTCAAAACCCGACGCATAAATAATACAATCAACTTCATATTCCTTGCCTGCAACTACCAATCCCGATTCGGTGATTCGCTCTACGCCCTGGCCGTCGGTATCAATCAGATGGCAACCCGGCTGGTTGTATGCTTGCAAATACTCATCATGAAAACAGGGTCGCTTACAAAGCTGGCCGTACCAAGCCTTGAGATCCTCAGCTGTAGCTTGATTCTCCACTACTGAATTACATCGAGCCCGAATCTCCTGCATCTTTTCCATGTCAGCGTCCTCATAAGCCCGCATCATGTTCTCTGCCGTTAGTTCTTCGGCCGAAAGCTCGCTGATCTTAGAACGAACGCGTCTTGAAATATCTGTCCAACCATCCTTGACAAGATCCATCTCGGCGGGATGCCCTGTCTGGTTAGCGGTAAAGTTCTCAATCCAACGCATCTGCCAGCCTTCGCTCGCAATACCGTCGAACCAATCTGGATCAATATCTTCATTAGCACGCACGTCAACGGAAGACGGAGTTCTCTGGAACACGAAAAGCGTCTCTGCACTTTCCGCCAAGGCAGGCACACATTGGACTGAGGTCGCGCCCGTGCCAATGATTGCAACCCTCTTATTTTTCAATTTCGTCAGCGGCAATCCATCAGGGCTACCTCCGGTGTAATCGTAGTCCCATCTGCTTGTGTGAAAAGAGTGTCCTTGAAAGGACTCGATTCCTGGAATTCCAGGCAGCTTCGGCACATGCAGCGGTCCTGTACCCATGCCTACAAACTGTGCCGTGAAGTCGTCCCCTCGATTTGTCTGGATTCGCCAAACTCTTTGCTCGTCGTCCCAACTAAGATCCGTCACCTCCGTGTGAAATAGAGCCTGATTATAAAGATCATAGGTTTCGCCAATCCGACGACACTGCTGCAGTATCTCCGGCGCAAAGGCATATTTTTTTGTGGGTCTATGGCCGGTTTCCTCAAGTAAAGGCATATAGATCATTGCAGCAGTATCACACATCGCTCCAGGATAACGGTTCCAATACCAGGTACCACCAAAGTCACCACCTTTCTCTATAATTCGTACATCGACAATACCATTTTCGACACACCGCGCACCTGTCACCAGTCCCGAGAAACCGCCACCAATAAACGCTACGGTCACATGATCCGAAACAGGTTCACGTTCTTGGACCTTAATATAGGGATCTTCGAGATAATGGCCCCACTGGTCCTTAATTTCGATGTACTGATCGTTACCATCTGCCCGAATTCGTTTATCTCGCTCCGCGGCATATTTTTTTCTCAGAGCTTCCTTATCGAAAGAAGTTGCATTGACTGTTTTTGACATAGCTGTTGTCTCTCTAAGATCCGAATAAGGATTATAGACCCTTAATGCATCCGGAAGATTTCTTGAATTTTCAACGATTACCCCGATTTATAGGCAGACTGAAACAGCCGACAAGGCAAATTCTGTTAAGCTCTAGCACATGAATACATTATGGATCATTGGCGCTTTCACAGAAAAGATCACTGCTAAGGCCGCTGCGGAGCAGCATAATGGCATTATCATCTCTTCAACTAGCAGCCAGACCAGCCATCTTCCATTCGCTGCACTTGTACTGTCGGCGACCGATGACATTGAGACCTTCCGGGTAGCTGCAGATATCGGTTGCTATCTGGCTGCCGAAAGAAACGTCAAAGAGAGGCCTATCTGCGAACTGACAGAAGGGACGAAACCAGGCGTGCTCGGCGTATTTACAATGGTTGCGAATCCAAAACTAGACCGTTTGGCGTCTGATGCACATTGGCGGGACAATCATGCGCCGCTTGCTCTGCAAATCCATGAAGCGATGACCCACTACTATCAGTTAAGTATTCAGCATCGCTTTCATGGTCCGAACTGGCAGGGCTTCGCCCTCTGTTGCTTCGCGTCAGAGGACGATTTGCGAAATCGATTTTTCAACTCACACCAAGGCGAATTGGCTATCGCCGAGGACGTCGCGAAATTTGCTGACACCCGCCAATCCCCTCGCCGAGTTATTGCTAAACTCGCCTGAAGCTATACCCGCTCTATGATGATCGCTGGCGCCATACCCCCACCCGTGCACATGGTAACAAGGCCAGTATTAAGATCTCTGCGTTCCAATTCGTCAAGCATGGTGCCGATCAAGATGGATCCCGTCGCACCAATGGGGTGACCCAACGCCATTGCACCTCCATTCACATTCACTTTTCCCGGATCGAGTTCGAGGTCACGAATGAACTTCGCTGCTACCACAGAAAATGCCTCATTGACTTCAAAAAGATCAATGTCCTCCGTCGTCATTCCGGCCCTCGCAAGCACTTTCTTCGCCGCTGGCACTGGTTCATTGAGCATCAGCGTAGGATCACCACCTGCAGTCGCTATGCACTTTACTCTTGCTCTAGGCTGCCAGCCGACGCTGTCTGCATACTCTTTCGATGCCATAACAATGGCAGCTGCACCATCAACGACACCAGAACTGTTACCAGCGTGATGGACATGGTTGATCTTCATATCTGGGTACTTACGCTTTACCAATTGGTCAAAAGTCTCGCCGCTGTGATCGATGGGCACATCCATAAACTGATCGAACACTGTCTTAAGTTCCGCCAGAGACTCCATTGTGGTCCCAGGGCGCGGGAACTCTTCGCGGTCGAGAGCAACTGACCCGTCATCGTTTATGACCGGGATGACGCTCTTATCGAAATGTCCATTCTCAATCGCAATCTGCGCTCGCCGCTGGCTTTCCACGGCAAGAGCATCAACGTCTTCCCGGGTGAAACCATCCAGCGTCGCGATCATATCAGCACAAATACCTTGGTGTGGCTGCGGATGCTGATCACGCAAATGCAAATTGCCTCCATCAACAGTTCGGTTGCCATTTCGATCGGCACCTGAAAGCTGAGCCGTATAGGACATCATTTCGACACCACCCGCAATGCAAAGGTCATCCATACCCGCCATAATATTCGCCGCAGCGATATTAGCGGACGTAATGCCAGAGCCACAGAATCGATCGAGGGTCACGCCGCTGGCTTTTGTACTCCAGCCCGCATCCAGAGCTGCCATCCGGCCCACGTCAGACCCCTGGTTACCGACCTGTGTACTGCAACCAATGACTATGTCATCAATATCTTCTGTACGGAGACCATTACGGCCTTGTATACCTTCAAAGACCTTGGCCAGTAGTCGACCTGAGTGAAAGTGCGACAATGCACCCTTACCTGCCTTGCCGATACCTCGGGGTGTGCGCGCAGCATCAATAATGTAACAGTCCGCCATCGGGATCTCCTCTTTTCCTGATACTTGTTAGAATGCCCGCATCATCACAAGCAGCGGACGGAAAATCAAATCGTGGCGACCATTGATTTTTATTGGGATCTCGGCAGCACCAATACATATTTCGCTATGAAGCTCATTCGACCAATAGCTTCTCGCTACAACGCCAAAATCATCTGGCATCCCTTTAACCTGGGACATGTCTTCAAAACAAACGATTACGTTCTAATGAATGAACCAAAAGATAAGCTGAACAACCGCTATGACGATCTGATGCGCTGGGCGAAAAAGTACGACCTGCCTTTCTTACGACCGAAAAACTTTCCAATCAAAACAGCCCGGGCACTGCGAGGCGCAATAGCTATGCGTGACTGGGGCCTCGAAGAGACTTTCATGGACGCGATATTCCGCGAATACTGGGAGCTCGATAATGGGGGCATAAGCGAATACTCCGAGCTTAAGAAGATTGCTGATCGACTTGGCGTAGACCCAGCAAAATTTGAATCTCGCAGCGAAAGCGAACATGTCCGTAATGCCTTAATAGATTCTACTAATGATGCTCGAATGAAAGGCGTCTTTGGGGCCCCCTCTCTCATTATTGACAAGGAACTTTACTGGGGTAAAGATCGAATGGATTTTGTAGANGACCANCTCAAAGAGCTGACAAGCTGATTCAATAAGACAGCTATCCGATTGATANTTGCAGATCAGAAAACAACCTTACTTTTTTCATTTACTCCCACTCAATGGGTAATANCCTCTGAGACCCTTTGATTTAAAGGGGTTTTANAAAAATTTGTATCAACTTTGTACAAGAGATATTTCATTTTGCACCCTTCCTTCATTATCAATGACCTACCATGTTCCAACTACAAAGTGTGTAGTCCACTTGTAACAAAGTCTTTTCTCGAAAATTCACTTATCAGGCTCTTCAATCAGTACGGGAACCATGGCACTCCAGACACCATCTCCCTGTAAACGGTGATAAATCGCTCCAGCAATATGTAAACCCATCAGGTTTACGCTTGTCCAAAAAAATATNTCATGTGATAAAAGGATAGCGTCAAGCACTAAACCGTCCTTTACCCCGAAGTAGTACAACCCTCCAATTATCAATCCGGTTATAGCGATCAATGCGAGACTTGCATACATACCCAGATGTACAGTTCGAGCCAGCAGAATTAAGCTTTCAGGCATATCGAGCTGTGGCATGGCTGCTCGTGCAAAGCGCATATATATAAATCGAAAAAGCAACAGAGAGAGGAATATTATGGCAAACAACACTTCCTTCATAAGGAGAGTAAAGTTCTCAAGCTCCTCAACTTCATCAACCTGATTTATGACAGCGTAGGCAAAAATTCCTATAAATGCCCAATGCATANATTTCGCCAGTAAGCTATACGATCTAACCCTTTGCGCACCCATTTTCATTCCCGCTCAATAGTTGCTTATTTACNAAACCTTACAGACAAAGGGCTANAAGCACGAAAANAATTGNGTTTGAGGATTACTTGGGTTGCATCCTTATACCACCATCCATACGCACCGTTTCACCATTCATGTAATCATTTTCTATTAGCATCTGTGCAACCCTTGCAATTTCCTGAGGCTCGCCAAGGCGCCGCGGAAACAACACAGTATTCGCCAGAGATTCTTTGGCTGGGTCAGGCAAACCCTGAAGCATCGGCGTATTAATCAATCCTGGTGCAATTGTATTGACACGCACGCCCATGCTCGCCANGTCTCTCGCTATGGGTAACGTCATTCCTACAACACCCCCTTTTGACGCGCTATAGGCGGCCTGACCAATCTGACCTTCATATGCTGCAACTGAAGCCGTGTTAATAATACAGCCCCGACACCCATCGCCCGTAACTGGTTCATTCTCCTGCATAACTGCGGCAGCCAGACGAATTACATTGAATGTCCCAACTAGATTGACGTCGATCACTCGCTTNAACCAATCGAGCGGCATAGGCCCATCTTTNCCGACGGTNCGGGAAGGGGTCCCTATTCCTGCATAATTACAAACNATATGCACCGCACCAAAAGACTTTTTNACCGCTGCAATGCCNTTAGCAACNGACTCCTCGTCCGCCACATTGACATTGTGATAAGACGCTCCATCCGCCAACGAATCAGCACGCTGTTGGCCCAGCTCGTCATTCATATCAAAGATAGCGACCCTAGCGCCCATCCCGTGCAAAAGCTCCGAGGTGGCCCATCCAAGCCCCGAAGCCCCACCAGTAATAATTGCCACCTTGCCATTAATATCCATCTCTAACTCCTGNTTCTTNTAAGTTTACTGACCTTTAACAGGCCAGAGGAAAAACTAAACGGCGCGCATTATAAGACAAATAGCCTACGTTTGATTTTCATCTTTAACGAACCAGACANTTAGAGCCGACAATGAATCCAAAAACGGTGATAGGATTCGTGAATAACAGACAGGGGAGCATTATGGACTTTAGCGTAGACGCAGAATTTCAAAAGCAAGTTGACTGGGTAGAAAGCTTTGCTACGGAGGAAATAGAACCGCTAGATACCTTCATGAGGACACGACAGGATGCCGATGGTAACGAACTAACCCGAGATCAGTGGCGNGCTGTATTTCGTTATATTGGCGACCTCCAACAACAGGTCAAAGATCAAGGACTTTGGGGGTTTCATCTCGGACCCGAACTCGGAGGTCCGGGACTAGGCCAAGTGAAGCTCTCACTGCTGAATGAAATTTTGGGTCGAACCCGCATGGGACCGACTATATTTGGCTGCGCGGCCCCCGATACCGGCAACATGGAACTACTAGCCCACAACGGAACTGAAGAACAGAANAAAAANTATCTGGAGCCAACTTTAGCGGGCAAAATGCGGTCCGCTTACGCTATGACGGAACCGCACGCCGGGGAGCCAGGAGAATTCAAGTGCAACGCAAATCGGGATGGTGACGATTGGATCCTAAACGGGGAAAAATGGTTCATCTCCAACGCGCTGGCCGCTGACTTCCTAATCGTCATGGCAATCACTGAACCGGACGCGCCAACTCTGGAGCGAGCCTCCATGTTCATCGTGGAAACCAGTAACCCAGGTGTTGAATTCATTAGAAACATCCACACCTTTGGCACGCCCTTCACGGAAAACCTCAACACTGAAAAAGGTCGTGGTGGACATGCCTATATCCGATTTAACGATGTACGGTTGCCTAGTGATGCTTTACTGGGCAAAGAGGGCGCTGGATTTGTCGGTTCACAAACAAGATTATCAGGTGGCCGTATTCACCATGCCATGCGCACCGTCGGGGTCTGCAAGAAAGCCTTAGATATGGCCTGCGAAAGAGCCCTCAGTAGACGCTCAAAAGGCCAAGTGCTAGCCGACAAACAAATGGTCCAGGCAGACCTGGCCGAATCTTATATTCAGTTGCAACAGTTTCGACTCCACGTTCTATATACAGCGTGGCTCATCGACATGACGGGTTCCTATACTCGAGAGATCCGGAAGGAAATCGCTGCCATTAAGATAAGTGCCGCAAAAGTCATGCACGATGTCGTTTATCGCGCAATCCACCTCCATGGGTCACTCGGTATGTCCAACGAAACACCGTTGGGAGATATGTGGATGTCGGCTCCATGGATGGGCATCATGGACGGATCTTCGGAATCGCACAAAGAGAATCTCGCGAAGTTAATGCTTAGAGAGTACGAGCCCTGCGAGGACTTGTTCCCAAGCTATCATTTACCTCGGATGCAGGAAGAAGCAGCTAAAAAGTTTACGGTGGTGATGAAAAAATACGCCAGCAATAGTCAGTGAGATCTTAATCTGCATCTTCGCACTGTAAAAGGAGAGACTATGGTCTACCTCTTATAAAACGTGTTAAGTGGCCTACCACTTTTGATAGCATAAACTCACGACAAGAAAAGATCGAGGCCTGCCATGCCATTATCGCCTTATCGTGTTCTAGATCTCACCCAATCTAATGGCGTTCTTTGCGCTCAGATACTGGGCGATCTTGGTGCTGACGTTATTCAAATAGAACCCCCGGGTGGCGCTGCCGGTCGCAAACTCGGTCCATTCGCTAATGGTCATGCCAATGCTCCAGAACACTCTCTCTTCTGGCGGGCTTATTCCCGTGGCAAGCGCAGTCTTGAATTAGATATAGTTACTTCTAAGGAACTATATCTGCAACTAGTCGCACACGCAGACTTTCTTATCGAAGCAGAACCACCCGGCTCACTCGCGGCAAAGGGTCTAGATTACGACTCACTCGCCGCGATTAACCCTGGCCTTATCATGGTCAGCCTGACTCCCTATGGTTGCAGCGGGCCAAAGGCTCTCTGGGCTGCGTCGGATATTACGCTGGCAGCAGCAAGCGGACCTATGAGCCTTACCGGAGACGAAGACAGGCCACCGTTGAGGGTCAGCGTACCCCAAGTTTGGCATCACGCCGCCCTAGATGGAGCGACAGCTGCCCTAATCGCTTTGCACGAGCGACATCAGTCGGGGCATGGTCAACACATTGACATCTCCGCTCAACAAGCGATGACGTTCGCAACACAAGGTTACATTCTGTCTACTGCTGTTAACGACCTGACAGCTCAGCGTATTGCCGGCGGTGTTAAAGCAGGCGACTTGAGACTCCGTCTTACTTATCCCGCCAAGGACGGCCATGTTTCGATCACCCATTTGTTTGGTGCGACTCTAGGACCACCAACCGCCAGGCTAATGGAATATGTTTTTGAGGAAGGGTTCTGCGATATTGAGACCAGAGATAAGGATTGGATTGAGTATGGTCTGCTACTTTCAACTGGCGAGGAACCGCTCTCAGAATTTGAACGCGTCAAAGAGTGCATAGCTAACTGCACAGCATCAAAAAGCAAGGCCGAGCTGCTCGAAGCAGCGATGGCACGGCGACTCTTACTCGCTCCTATGTCGACCGTCAAAGATGTAATTGAAAGCGATCAGTTCTCAGCGAGAAACTATTTCATTAAGCCTTTAGGAGAAAGCGAAGCTTCAGAGAGCATCTATCCGGGGCCCTTCGCTAAATTCTCCAAGTCACCCCTTAACAGCACAAGTCGTCCTCCAACTATTGGAGAGCATAACGCAGACATTCTAGAAGAATTGAAAAACCTCGAGGCCGCTGGCGTGCCTAAAGAGTGCTCCGCGCCCGACAAACCTCTTGCCGGCGTAAAAATATTGGACTTTATGTGGGCACTAGCAGGCCCGGGAGCAACGAGGATTCTGGCCGACTGGGGTGCTACAGTGATCCGAATCGAGTCGTCGACTAAATTATGTGTCACGAGAACCTTAAGACCTTTCATGGACCAGGATGAATCAACGGAAAAGTCAGCAATCTTTCACTCCACGAATGCAGGCAAACGGATGTTGACGCTTGACTTAACAACCGAGGCCGGTCTTTCTGTCGCGAGGGATCTAGTGCAATGGGCGGATGTAGTAACCGAATCCTTTTCACCAAGAGCGATGAAATCTTTTGGCCTGGACTACCCTTCTCTGACAAAGATCAAGCCTGAGATCATCATGCTCAGCACGTGTTTGTTTGGCCAGACTGGTCCACTGTCAAATTTTGCAGGCTACGGCAACCTGGCCGCAGCAATCACTGGTTTTTATGCCATTACGGGCTGGCCAGACAGGGAACCAGCCGGTCCGTTCGGTGCCTACACCGACTATATAGCACCTCGATACAATGCCATCGCGATCCTAGCAGCGCTGGACCACAAGCGCCGAACGGGCGAAGGGCAACATATCGATCTGGCGCAGGCTGAAGCAGCGCTGCACTTCACTGCACCAGCACTGCTCGACTTCGTAGTCAATAAAAAGATCCAAACAGGTAACGGCAATCGTGACCTTAACTTTGCACCTCATAATGCCTACAAGGTTAAAGGTGAGGACCAATACATCACTATCGCCTGCGAAACAGAAAGACATTGGTCAAGCCTTTGCGATCTAATTCCTGGATTGGATCGATTACTTACAGCTAACCAAAGACTCGAGCGCCAGGACGAATTAGACGATAAGATCGCGAAGTACGTCAGAGAGCAGAATGGTCGTCAGCTCGAAGCCAACCTGCAAGAAAACTCAATTCCTTCAGCACTTTTGCAAAATAGTCCTGAGCTCATCAATGATCCGCAACTTTTACATCGCGGTCACTTTATTGAGCTTCCCCATCACGAGGGCGGGCAGACTGTCATCGAAGGGAGTCGAATACAGATGTCGCGCTCGAATCCTTACGTGGATCAATCCGCACCCACATTCAATCGCGATATGATGTTTGTACTAGAAGAAGTACTCCGTTACGACAACGAAAAAATCGGTGAGCTACTCATCTCAGGTGCTCTTGAATAGCGAACCCATCGCTTCGTTTGAATATAAAGAAGCGCGTCGTCTAATGTTTTCCAGCACACTGTCGTGTGCGGAGATTGGAGGAAAGGCATTTTTAATCTACTCATTATCATATTAATCTAATGATTGATGAATTGCCCAGGGACTTTGATCTAGGGCACTGCTGAAGAAGGAGATTGACATGCACTTTACCCCAGAAGAAAAGAAAGCCCTTCTAGAAGTCAAAGGTGTGGGTCCGGTCGTGATAAAGCGATTCGAGGAAATTGGCATTTACTCTTTTGCTGCGCTGAGCAAATACCATGCTGACGACATCGCCGATATGGTGGCTAGCATGCTGCAAACCAGCTGTTGGAAAAACAGTCCTCAATCAAAGAAAGCGATCAATTCGACAATAGAGTTAGCCAGAAACTCTGTAGCATCTTAGCCACCGCAGGCAGACTCCCAGCATTAGGCCTGCTAATAACCCATATTAGCGCCGGTTTCTGGTTGGCAAATTAGCCACTCTATATAATCACTACCCGGTTCAATCTAACCCTTAGCTATCCATCATGCCTAAAAAAACGTTGATACCAGCGATTAGAAACCCTTTCGCGCAATCGAAACAGCTAGAGTTTTCTGCCCCCGATCAGATTGACTATCAACCTGGCGCTTACGAAGACACGCTGCACGAAGCTCACGAAATTATTCGAAAGCCCTTTGCGTCGCCCGGATTAAGCAACATTCAGCGACAACATCAGAAGCAACGCATGACAGTATGGGAAAGGATCAAAGTCCTGACTAAAAAGGCCCCTAAAGTGCTTTTTCAGAACTGGGGGCCCAACCTAGACGGCGCCTCACTGGTGACCGCAGTTATTGAGATTGAAGGTCGAGATGTTGCTCTATACGGCCACGATTTTACGGTACGGGCTGGCTCAATGGACGCCACAAACGGCAAAAAACTTGCCAAGCTTTACGAACTCGCGGGCAACCGAAAGATTCCGCTGATCGGCATGAATGACTCGTCAGGCGCTTTTGTGCCTGCGGGTGTTGGTGGACTCGATGGCTACGCTGAAGCTTTCACAGCACTGCGAAAAATAAGCGGCGTTGTCCCTTCTATTATGTGTATGTTTGGATTTAATGCGGGCGGCGGTTCTTATCTGCCCAGACAAGGTAGCTTTCTTATTCAACCCAAGGAGACCTTTTTCGGCCTAACCGGTCCAGGCGTCGTCAAGTCTGTCCTGGGTGAAGACATTTCTGCAGATGAACTTGGCGGACCAAAAATTCACAGTCAGACCGGAGTGACCGATATCACCGCCGAGGACGAGGTAACCGCCCTGCAGACCGCTCTTGAGCTCCTCCGCTACTTGCCGAGCTCTAANGGAGAGATGGCTCCGTTTCAGAACACATCAGATCCAATCGAGCGCAAAACCTGGGATATCGATCTGCTTTTTAAGAAAGCTTTCAATTCGCCCACCGGCTTTAACACCCCATTCGACGTCAGCATCATCATCCAACAAATCTGCGATCACGGTGACTATTTTGAGATTCAACCAGAACGGGCGCGAAACACCATTACCTGCTTTGGAAGACTAGGAGGCAATGTAGTCGGCTTCATTGCTAACAACTCTGCTGTCGGTTCCGGCCAGATTGATATAGATGCTGCATATAAAAACGCGAGATTTATTCGTTTCTGCAATCTCTACAACATCCCGGTCATTTTCATGGAGGATACAACCGGNTTTTTGCCTGGGAGAGAACAAGAATCCGGTGGTATCGTTCAAGCNGGGCGAGCCATGCTAGATGCCATTATTGACCTCAGAACGCCGCGTTTCCTGGTNCTAATACGTAATGCTATAGGGGGTGCTTATGCCTCCTACAATAACTATCCCACAGGCGCAGACTTGGTTGTCGCACTGCCAACAACAAGGGTCGCAGTTATGGGTCCTCCAGGCATGGAATTTGTTTACAAAGATGAACTACGAGCGTTAAGGAACGGACTAAAGCAGAGGATAGATCAGGAGAAAAAGAACCTTAAGACAGAAGGCCTGAAAGGCAGNAGTCTGGATAGCGAGGCCAAGTCCCGTGCCGCTGAGTGGCTGGCTGTTGAAGAAACCAAACTGGCGAAACGCTACGAAAAGGAATTGATGAACCCCAAGGAAGCTTTGTCTCTCGGCTCCATATCACAGATCGTAATGCCTTCCGACTTAAGACAGCTGCTAGCTGAACATATGGCATTCCATCTTCGTCATTACGAGCCTAAACCGTTCGCTGGCGTCCAGCGAGAGTTTCANTAGGAGGCCGCACATGTCAACTAACTGGTACCTGAGTAATCCATTAATCCATCAGAACCGAGAAAAAACAGAAGGTTCAATGTGGCAGCAGTCTTTTGATTGCTCTGACATGCGTCCACTGATTATTTGTCGNGGTCCCATACGAATGGAAACAATGACCGTATTCGAGGAAATGGGCATCCGCGACTATGGTATTTTACTCTCCGAAAAAGATTCCATAACTTATTCCAACGCACTATCCCCAGAGCTGCGCAAGCATAGCAACCCTGCCAGAGTACATAGGGTGCAAGACTACACAGGCGCAACGAAAGAGGAGAGGCATGCTCGTATTGATCAGATTGTTAAGATAGCCAAGCGCGTTGGCTATGACAGTATCTTTGCAGGCTATGGCTTTATGGCTGAAGACGAGGAAATGGTCGCAGCGATGGAAGCCGCAGGTCTTAACTTCATCGGACCCTGCTCGCAGACTGTCGAATCTGCAGGCCGAAAAGATCTTGCAAAACGCACAGCTCTGGCAGTGGATGTGTCTGTCACACCCGGTATCGACAACGCAACGACGCTAACTTTGCTGCGCATCTGTCCGACAGAGAAGGGTCTACTCGCAGTGATCAAAAAACACGGCTTGAAGGTCACTAAACGCGCCATTGAAACCGCTAGCACATTAGAAGAGAAAGCCGAGCTTGTGCTCAATGCCTCCTATAACAAGGGNATTGACCTTTTCAGCATAGACGACCTAGCCGAAACGCTCTCAACTGAGATCGGCAAAATNTTTAAAGCCAATCCCNACAACCGNATGCGCCTCAAAGCTATCGGCGGTGGNGGTGGTAAAGGCCAGCGGATTCTCGATGCACCATCTCAATACAAAGGCAGCAGCGCACGCAAATTGACGCAAGCAATTGAGCCTGTGCCTTCGTTGCTCCGAGAAGTTTTGTCAGAGGTCAAGGCCACAGGNGTNGGAGATAACAAGAACGTTCTGGCAGAGGTTAACGTGGAAACAGTTCGTCATCTTGAAATACAAGTCGTAGGCAACGGCGAATGGTGCATCACCATGGGCGGCCGCGATTGTTCAGTTCAGATGAATGAACAAAAACTGCTAGAAGTATCTGTGACTCAAGAGGAACTGGCTGAAGCGATCGGCCATGCAACTAATCCAGCTGCCAGAAGGTCTTTGGAAAATGATTTAAGAATGCTCACTGAAATGGAGGAAGAAGGTGCGAGATTCGGAGCCGCAGTCGGCCTCGATTCAGTATCAACATTTGAGTGCATCATTGATAGGGACCGACATTACTTCATGGAAATGAACACTAGGGTCCAGGTCGAACACAGAGTCAGCGAACTTTGTTATCGCTTGAGGTTCACTAACCCTGAAGATTCCAGTGATTCATTCTGTGTCGACTCCATCGTTGAGCTAATGGTTCTGATCGCAAGACACGGCGACCGCCTACCGCGCCCAACCAGAGAACGACGCGAATCAGCTTCTCTAGAAGCTAGAATGAATGCTACTGACAGAGCTTTGAAGCCACATGCCGGCGGAGTGATTAGCCAATGGTCTGAGACTATAAAGGGAGAAATTCGCGATGATCAGGGAATATGCCTACATAACCCTGATACCGATGTCTTCATGAAATACCATCTGGCCGGTGCCTACGATTCAAATATTGCGCTGCTTTTATCGACAGGGACCGGGCGCAGAGAATCATACAATCAGATGGCTGAAATTCTAAGGCGGACCAAACTTTCAGGAGAAAACCTTCAGACCAACATTGAATTTCTCTACGGATTGATCAACTGGCTGATCGGCAATAACGTCGAGGCTAGACCAGCAACTAATTTCGTCATCCCATATCTGACAGCGGTCGGACAACTTCAAGCAATTAGTAGCAATCTTGATCTCCAGTATGCTTACAAAGCCATAGAAAAATCAAAGCTAGAGGCTAGCCGCGACTCTGATTACCAAATGTCCGTGAAGGTAATCATGGCGCGGAAAGTCAGCCTCCTCATGCGAGCGATCAATAAACTGTTCGCCGAACCACACTTTCTAGCAGGTTGGTTATCTCTAAACAAAAAGCGGTTTGAATTCTCGACGAGAGGAATCAAATGGCTGGATAATCCAATTCGGGTACTCGCAGACCTCTATCATTTTTTGAATATGGACAATAGAGACGGTCTACCTGCTCTTTATGCAATCTGGGATCACGACGACGAGTTGTTAAACGACGCATTANATTTCTATGATGCGCTCGAAGCNTCATTCGATACAGATAGCTGGACAGCCCTGAATCGGGCACTGAACGGCAANAAGGGTGNAGANGTTCTCGGTGACAAATTGAATGAGGCTANGTCTGCGCATGCTGGNTTTCAACTCGGGATGGATCTTCTTTCATTGCTGCCGTATGTTGGGTATCGAACTGGTTTCTTTAATCTAGAAGTCAACGATGATCTAAGTATATCTATCCCAGATAATTTAAATGATCGAGAAAGCCAGGAGAGATCTTTCAAACAGCTATCACCTCCCCCGGCGATATCTGGTGACGAGATAACAGCTCCCACCGGTGGTATGTTCTACGCCCGCGAGGCGCCAGATCAACCCCCATTTATTGACGAAGGTGGACACTTTGAGGTTGGTGATCCACTCTTTATCATCGAGGTCATGAAAATGTTTAATAAGGTTTATGCGCCCTTTTCCGGCACGGTTAATAAGGTTTTGATCGATACTGACTCAACAATTGTAAAGCGAGGTGAAGCCATTTTTGAAGTAACACCAGACGACGAAATCTTNACTGAGTCAGNAGAANCAANCCAGGNGGCGATAAGAAACGAAACCAATCGCTTTCTTTCCGAAAATGGCTACAANGCATGACATCCTAGCGAGATACCTCTAACAGACCGTAAAAGCAATTATCGTTAAGATACAAGACGAAGAGGAAAGAAGAATGATTACAGCTTTGGACCATATCGCGATCGCAGTTCCTGACCTGCANCGTGCGATAGATCGGTTTATGCAAGATTTCGGCATTNCNTTCGAAGGTACTGAGNATGTCGAGGCGGCTCGAACNACAACCGCTTTCTTCCCTATAGACGGCACCAGCATCGAACTGGTTCATCCGCTCAATGGCACTGAAGGCCCTTTGGTACAACATCTAGAAAAACGTGGCCCGGGCATCCATCATATTTGCTTTCGGTCAGATAATCTCAACGAGGATATCGTTNGGCTAAAGGCTAAAGGCTACAAGTTCCTGTCTGAGGAACCCTCTGTCGGCGCCCACAACACCCGTGTCATCTTCATTCACCCAAAGTCCTGCGACGGCGTACTGATAGAATTGAACGAATATCCAGAGGGGCACCACTGATGGCAGAGAAAGAATACCAAGTGCCTAAGACAACGCTACAGGACTGGGAACTTGCCGCTGAAAAACAGATGAAAGGTAAGCCAGTCGAGTCACTAACCAGAACGACGGCGGAAGGTATAGCGGTCAAAGCGCTTTATACCAGCGCAGATCTGGAAAATCTTCCTTATCAAGACTCTCTGCCAGGTCTTGAGCCTTTTATCCGAGGACCTCAGGCCACTATGTACGCAGGAAGACCCTGGACTGTACGCCAATATGCCGGTTTTTCTACCGCAGAAGAATCGAACTCATTCTATCAACAACTCCTTGCAGAGGGCGGCCAGGGTATATCCGTAGCTTTCGATCTCGCAACTCATCGCGGCTACGACTCTGATCATGATCGAGTCACTCATGACGTAGGTAAAGCAGGCGTTGCCATTGACTCAGTAGAAGACATGAAAATACTGTTCGACAGTATCCCGCTCGATAAAATTTCAGTGTCCATGACGATGAACGGCGCAGTACTNCCAATTCTTGCTGGCTACGTTGTCGCAGCCGAGGAACAGGGCGTTAGCCAGGCCGAACTGTCAGGAACGATTCAGAATGATATTCTCAAAGAGTTTTTGGTTCGTAATACCTATATCTATCCACCAGAACCGTCCATGCGCATCATCGGGGATATTATCNCTCACTGCACCGAGCATATGCCAAAGTTCAACACTATTTCGATCTCCGGTTATCACATTCAGGAAGCCGGAGCAGACTCTGCTCTNGAAATGGCCTANACCCTNGCTGACGGTAANGAGTANATAAGAACCGCACTTGCAGCCGGNTTANAGATCGATGATTTTGCACCGCGATTGTCATTTTTTTGGTGTATCGGCATGAATTTTTACATGGAAATCGCAAAGCTGNGGGCTGCACGACTGCTCTGGGCNAGAATCGTAGATGAATTCGAGCCCAAAAACGCTCGTTCAAAAATGCTCCGAACACACTCGCAGACCTCTGGGTGGTCGCTGACCGAACAAGATCCTTATAACAATGTCATTCGCACAACGATTGAGGCAATGGCAGCTGTGTTCGGAGGTACTCAATCGCTTCACACAAATGCCCTTGACGAAGCCATTGCGCTTCCCAGTGAGTTCGCCGCAAGAGTCGCACGTAACACCCAACTAGTAGTACAAGAGGAAACAGGAATCACCAATGTGATAGATCCCTGGGGCGGCTCTTACATGATGGAATCACTAACCCAAGAAATTGCCAACAAAGCCTGGTCCCTGATTGAGGAGATAGAGGAACATGGCGGCATGGCAAAAGCGATTTCGACGGGTTTACCCAAACTCAGAATCGAGGAAGCCGCTGCCAAACGTCAAGCACTGATTGATAAAGGCGAAAATGTCATTGTCGGCGTAAACAAATATCAGCAAGAAGAACAGGACCAAGTCGACATTCTGGAAATAGATAATACCACCGTTCGCAATGCCCAAATCGAAAGGCTCGCGGACATTAAAGCTAGTCGTATTTCAACAGAGGTAGAATCAGCGCTACAAGCTATAACCCGAGCAGCCGAGACAGGCAGCGGAAATCTACTTTCACTCTCCATCGAAGCTATTCGTGCTCGAGCTACTGTCGGTGAGGTTTCTTCTGCTATGGAATCAGTCTTTGGCCGATACCAGGCTGAAACTCGCACGAATTCGGGCATATACGGTAGTTTTTACAAAGATGACCATGCGTGGCTAAATATTCAGGCGCGTATAGAGAAATTCACGAAAGAACAGGGTCGTAAACCCCACATGCTGGTCTGCAAGATAGGGCA
>NZNP01000026.1 GCA_002694945.1 Gammaproteobacteria bacterium | reverse complement strand
CGAAAATCTTGTTGTCGTAATCGAGCGGAGTGATGGCATGCTAGCATTCGAAACAATTACCTTCGCGCCGTTCGACTATAAACTTATCGATCTCAACCTGATGAATGCNGATGAAGTGGCATGGTTAAATAACTATCACGCCAAGGTAAATGANAAACTNTGCGGCGAATTAGATNGTCAGGACGTGAGTTGGCTTAAGCAAGCGACAAAGGCGATAGCTTGAGCTAGCATTGCCACAACTATTAAGGTTCTAACGNACGTTGCTCGCAGGCAGGAACCTTCTGACACCGGATGACCGCCCAAAGATTCGGTGGTTTAGGAACTGGTGGAGGCGTGGCTTGATGCTCCAATTGACGCAGAGAAACCAGGTCAGCGTCCTACAGTGCCCAAACATTACGTTGTGGGATAAATTCAAAATAGAAACTTAAACAAAAAACCTTTAGCGACGAACACTCCGAAACAGATATTATTTTTCTGATTGCTTGGAATACCAATTATGAAAACCGCAGAAATTTACCTCGATATGGATGGTGTNTGCGTCGATTTTTTGGGNGCAGCCCTGAAATGCCAAGGTTACGATCCCCAAGAATACTTCGGACGATGGCTCTCTGAACACCGTGGAGAGTTATTTCCAGAAGCGCTCATAGGTAAAACACCGGTCGAATTCTTTACTAACCCTCACATGCAAACAGCAGATTTCTGGACGAATCTTATCGCCTATGAGTGGTTCGAGAGACTCTACGCCGAACTTGGGCGTCTGGGGAATGTCATTTTTCTCACAGCTCCGATAAGCTCTCCAGGCTGTGTCCAGGGCAAGCATCAATGGCTCATCAATCAGTTCGGCAGCGACTTCGACGAGTTCATATTCACCCGCCACAAAGAACGACTGGCTCACGACAATGCTTTTCTGGTCGACGACATGCCTTTCAACATCGCTCCCTTCACTAACAGACAAGGACATGGCCTACTATTCCCGCAGATCTGGAACGACTATGCGGGAATCGAGGATCCTGTATCTCAGGTTATCGAAGAGTTAGATCGCATCTTAATTACCTCATAAAACCGACTACGGCCTATCATGCTTGGGCGACAGCGCCAGAACTGATGAGGGCTTCTATTTCCTCTGCAGCAAATCCGGCTTCGGCCAAAATTGATTTAGATTCTGCGCCTGGGGCTCCGCAACTCGCTGGCAATTCAGTCTCTGTTCGACTGAATCTAGGCGCGGGTGCAGCCTGATGAATACCATCCTGCTCGACAAAAGTCTGTCGTTCGGTGTTGTGAGGATGAGCTCTGGCTTCTTCGAAGTTTAGTACGGGCGCGTAACAGATGTCCGTACCCAACATTATCTCATCCCATTCATCCCTGGTTTTCGTCAGGAATATCGACTGGAGATTTTCCTGCAGTGCCGGCCAGTCTTCACGAGACATCTGTTCCGGCAGACCACCACTGTCACCAAGACCTGATTTTTNTAGCAGCAGCGCATAGAATTGCGGCTCAATCGAGCCAACAGATACCCACTTCCCATCAGCAGTTTCATAGGTATTGTAAAAGTGCGAACCGCCATCCAAGAGATTAGTACCCCTTTTATCCGACCAGCCACCCCGGTTCATGATGCCAAAGACCGCGTTCATCAAAATAGCAGAACCGTCAGTCATCGCCGCATCGATTACCTGCCCTTTACCGCTGCTATTGCGCTCGTGCAGTGCAGCGACAATACCGAAGGCCAGCAACATCCCACCGCCGCCGAAATCGCCGACCAGGTTCAAGGGTGGACTAGGATTTTCACCAACGGGTCCTATAGCATGAAGGGCACCTGACAAGGCAATGTAATTAATGTCATGTCCCGCGACTGAGGACATGCTGCCCGTTTGCCCCCAACCTGTCATTCGACCGTAAATCAAGCCAGAATTTCTTGCCATACAAACATCAGGACCAAGACCCAATCGTTCGGTAACGCCTGGCCGAAAGCCTTCAATAAGGATATCTGCCTCTTCAATCAATTTAAGAGTGGTCTCAACACCTTCTGGATTTTTTAGATCAACAGCTATACTTTTCCTTCCTCGAGCAAGAATATCNGCTGGCGNTGCNGGNCGGCCAACGGCTGAAGAGCGATCTACCCGGATAATTTCCGCTCCCATATCCGCCAGCATCATTCCACAAAACGGNCCCGGACCAATGCCCTGCAACTCAACTACCTTAACCCCTGATAATGGACCCATACCCCTCTCCTCCTTTCCGATTTGGATTCTTCTAGACTGATTTGATTGATTTGTTCTGCTTAAACTTGCTCGACATCAACGCACGCTGTCAGTCAACCGTGACTTATGTACGAATTCTTTTGAACCGGGCAACCTAAAATTAGCATCTTTATTACGCCTGTTCTGTCGGCCCCTTTAGCTCAATGCGATTACCATCTGGGTCCTCGATGAAGATCGCGGGCCCGTAACCGTCCGCCCCCAACAAAAGTTGACTGGCCTGAGTCGNTTTAATCCCATTTTGCTTACAAAATTCCGTGATCTCTTTAGCATCGAATGGCGCAACCCGCACCGCAAAATGATCAAGATTTCTACCGACAGGCCCAGGCCCGGAACCGCCGGCGCGTCCCAACTCACCATTAACGTCAACTAAGTCCAGCATTGAATTCCCTAAGCTAAGCTGCAATAAACCGATCGTCCTAGTTCTGTCCTCTACAATTTGACAGCCTAGCAGCATGTAAAAATCGCGTAGCGTTTCAATTTGTTCAGTCCGTAAGACCACATGATCNAATTGCTCAAAGGCAAATGGTATCGCGAGAGGACTATCCATTAATGCGAGCCTCTGTTAGCACCTTGCCTTCTCGAACCAATGCAATGCCGTCAAGTGATCTTCCAACGAAAAATTCATCGTCCCAGAAAANGGGTCGACGGAAAAAGATATCAAGCGAGAGTTCGCTCCCTGCTTCTGGCCACAAATGAGCCACGAGAAAATGAACACCCATACCTCCACCTATAATTGGCGCCCTGAANCCGGCTTGATTCGCCGCATCCATATCATAATGAATCGAATTGCCCTCNCTGGAATATTGGCAGACAGCATCTGGTGTTAGCCGATGCTCCGACAGTCGAGCGAGTTGTAACGGTTCATCAATAACGGGCGGGGGTCGTTCACCTGCCCCTTGCTTTGATTTTAAAGGATCTGGTCGAAGAGACCGTCGNGGCACTGACACAGCCCGCAACCCGTCAANACCCTCGAACCAAACATCAGTGAAGACCTGCTCGCCGCGAGGCACNGGCTCTACAGCATCAATGCGACCACAGGCGATCAAGGATTCATCAAGTTGAATAGGTCGATGCATATGCACCGTACTTAGCATGTTGACATTACCTTCTGCTGATACGCCTGCATCAATACCCGCCCTTATTCCCATGCCAATGAAAAAAGATGGNTCAACACAGTCGCCGAAAAGGTCGGGCTCAATACCCAAGAGCTCCAGTTTTTCAGCCTGATATGCTCGACTAACAGCTACCTCACTGCCAGCGAACTCGAACCCCGCGTAAGGTGCTATCCATTCAGTCACTTGGAGCCCTCCTCCAAATCCCTAATCTCTACTAATTCGATACTTAAAGTTCTTATCAATCGATCAAACAAACGGTTGATCTTCCTAACTATCCTCAATCCTAATAATCNGGACTTCTGTTNTAGCCTGCAACGATAGTTTCTAATTATCCCCATTTTAATTTCTGAACGCGGGCAACAATAAATCGAGCATTGGCTGAACTAGCCTAATATTAGCATTAACCGAGCTCTAGACTACGAATCAGTGCTCATCAGGACTGACGTTGGTATCATTAGGACTTATTTGTTTCTGGTGGCTCTAATGAATGCAAATCCCGTCGCTGACCTCCTCTCGGGAACAGTTGCTACTGGTACCAACGTTATTGTCGAAGGCTGGGTCAGAAGTAAACGCGACTCGAAAGCAGGTATCAGTTTCATCTCGGTACACGACGGCAGCCACTTCGACCCGATCCAAACTGTCGTACCTGATACTCTTCAAAATTACGAGTCCGACGTTCTCGCNATCTCTACTGGATGCGCCGTTAGAGTGNGCGGCGAATTGACGGAATCCCAAGGTAAAGGTCAGCAGGTCGAAATTCAGTCAACGTCTATTGAGGTAATTGGCTGGGTGACTGACCCGGAATCCTACCCAATCGCAAAAAAGCGTCATAGTTTCGAGTATCTGAGGACAGTCGCACATCTCAGACCGCGCACCAACACGTTCGGGGCCATCACTCGAGTTCGTACNACGCTGGCGAATGCCATCCACAGCTACTTTTTTGAACGCGGCTTCCATTGGATCAATACGCCATTGATTACTGCGAGTGATTGCGAAGGAGCCGGTGAACTCTTCCGCGTCAGCACTCTGGATCTGATGAACTTGTCTGTCGAGAACGACTCGATAGATTTTAGCGAGGATTTTTTCGGCGAGGAGTCTTTTCTTACNGTATCAGGTCAGCTGAATGTGGAAGCCTACTGTNTNGCAATGTCGCGGGTCTATACCTTCGGGCCGACCTTCNGAGCAGAGAATTCAAATACCTCAAGACATCTCGCGGAATTCTGGATGGTTGAGCCGGAGGTCGCTTTCGCTAATCTTGATGACAATGCCGATCTTGCTGAAGACTTGTTAACTCATGTTATGACANGGGTACTCGACGAAAGAGAGGACGATATAGCCTTCTTTCAGCAACGAATCGACGACAGTGTTATCAGCAGAATGCGCTCCATCATCGATAACAACTTCGAACGAATGGACTATCAGGATGCTATCAACATCCTCGAGCGAAGCGGCGAGACTTTTGATTTCCCAGTAAAATGGGGTTTGGACTTGCAGTCTGAACATGAGCGCTATCTANCAGAGAAACATNTNGGTCGTCCCGTCGTGGTAATGAATTACCCCGCTGAGATNAAAGCTTTCTATATGCGTCTGAACGACGACGAAAAGACAGTCGCGGCCATGGACGTTCTGGCCCCNGGCATCGGCGAGATTATCGGAGGAAGTCAGCGGGAAGAACGACTCGATGTGCTCGATGCAAGGATTCAAGACCAAGTGATGCTAGATACTTTATGGTGGTATCGTGACCTGCGAAAATACGGAACGGTGCCCCATGCAGGCTTCGGACTGGGCTTTGAAAGATTGCTGACCTACATCACTGGAATGGAGAATATTAGGGATAGTATTCCCTTTCCCCGAACACCTGGCAGCGCACCATTTTGATAAAAATTANNCACGACACCGACCAGTATAACGAGANGAGANCTCCAANGACTTTNCAATATNCTCTGACTAATNCNTTNCTCNGTNAGCNGAGAACTCAAGGAACNNNGTTTTTTNAGGGTANTTCTCTGCGATCAAGCTAGGATCACGCGAGCGATTATCCTCCCATCAACATCTTCCAAGTTTCAAGGTCGCCGATACGCATATAGGTATTTGACTGTTTAGTTTCACCCATAGTTGCGTGAGGAACAGACGAGTAATTGTGTCCAGGCAGAAGCAGGGTGTCGTCAGGTAATGCCGCCAGTTTCTGCAAACTGTGGAACATATCCTCGGTATTGGAGCCAGGCAGGTCAACTCGACCACAGCCATCAATAAAGAGTGTATCTCCAGAAACTAGCGTCCGCTTTACCCTAAAACACTGGGACCCGGGGGTGTGGCCAGGGGTGTGCAAAAATTCAACTTCAACATCACCTACGTTCAGTTTATCCCCTGATTCAACCTTCGTCATATCGGTATCGGAGATACCTGTCACCTTTTTTAAGCCGTCGGCTTCAAGTTTATGAGTGAATACTTTTACTGGCCGTTTTTCNAGTAGTTCAGCGACCCCTGCGACCGTATTCTGACCAAACGTTCCGCCACAGTGATCCGGATGATAATGAGTCACCAACGCAGCGGTTAACTTGTAGTCTCTCTCGTCTATGAGGTTAAGCAGTGCGTCAATGTCCCACGCAGGGTCAATCACCGCTACTTCTCTGGTTGTTTTCGAACCGATAAGATACGCAAAATTTTCCATCGGNCCTATCTGGATCTGTTCTAAGATTAGTTCATCATGCAATGACACTTTANTCTCCGCTTAATCGATTGCTGCGATAACAGCAATTTCTACCGTGAATTGTGGTGCTGCCAGTTTTGCTTCAACGCAAGCCCTTGCAGGGGTTTCCCCTTCAACTACCCAAGCATCCCAGACTTCGTTCATCTCGCTAAAGTCAGNNATATTAGCCAGCCAAATGGTCGCAGAAAGAAGCCGAGATTTATCGGAACCGGCATCCGACAAAAGAGCATCGATTTCTTCTAGTATGGCCTCCGTTTGTCGCTTGACACTTTCTCCCCCCGCGCTCATCGCAACTTGCCCTGCAGTATAGACAAGACCACCGTGCACCACGGCTTGGCTCATTCTTTTGTTCGTTTTGTATCGCTTAATACTCATGACTGTTTCTACTATTTCCAAAGTTGCCTAGGATAACAGCGGTTACAAGAAACCACACTGTTGCATCAGTGGTTCAAGCAGCGCGACATGCGTTCTTATCACTGANCGTGCTTCGGCGACCAAATCATTGCGTTGCTCTCGCCACGCATCGTAGGCCTGAGTAGACTCTTGCTGAAGCAGCTCTTCGATCGCATGGATCTCGATAAACAAATCATAGGTCATACGATTAACTCTGGCCGTATCTTTCTGAAGCCCCGCGAGAAATCCGGTTTGAACAACCTGAAAAAACGTTTGCGCGTCGGGGTTTTTCATACCCCTGAAGCACAAGGGTCGACGCTCCATCCTCGCATCCAGGACTCGACTAGCGACTGGCAAAGTTACACGAAGTTCCTGCCAATCTTCTAGTAACTGCCCCCAATTACCGAGGGAGATTTCCTTTAATCGCTGTTCAAAGATAGTCGAGTCAATCGTGTAATCTCCCGACAACCACCGCTCGATGTCCCTACGCAAAAGTCGAACCGCCTGAGTTGCTAAAGGCTGCACCTGGTTGCCGGACAAGTCAGCGCGCCAGGACGCGCTAAACTCCATACCTCCCAAGGTTGCCTGCCAAATTCGAGCCGCNAATTCGGATCGTTTAATCGCCAGAACCTGACGNAATTCTTCAAGCAGTTGCTCGTCTTTTAAACCCGCCAAACATGCCTCGCCCGTCTCAAGAAATCTCAGCTCCTGGACCAATTGCTGTGACGCTGNAGCCATGCGGCCTAATGAGGAGTTTCTTTCNGCTATAACCANCTGTAATTCACAATCATCNAAAGCTAGAAATTCCAGCAAATCAATCGANTGAGACTGAAAGTTCTGTTGGAGNTCTCGCGGCCTTGGGAAATTTAGGCCTATACGCTGATCAGGATCGGTAGCAGTTTCCTGAAGGACTCGTGCCAGACTATCAGCATAGTTCAGCGCTGATAAGGACTTTGACTCGCTGCAGCCAGACACGATAAGCGAGCAGAGACACAGCATGACAATGAGTGCTTTTGCGAGAGATCCCAAGGACTTAAACGTAAATTTTAGTCAAAGATTAATTCAGCCTGCCGACACGGTGCGAACGACAGTCGATGAACAGAAGATGGCCCTAAACGGTTCAGTGCGGCAAGATGGTCTGCTGTGGGGTATCCCTTATGTTTAGCGAAACCATATCCAGGATATTTTGCGTCAAGTGCTACCATTTCGTCATCTCTTGCTACTTTGGCAATAATTGAGGCCGCCTTGATCGCGTCACTCTTGCTATCACCTTTAACCAGATACTCAGCCCGGCAGGGCAACTCAGGCAAACGATTGCCATCGACAAGCGCAAACTCCACAGAGCTCGTCAAGCCTAGAAATGCTCTTTGCATAGCAAGCATAGTAGCTTGGAAAATGTTCAAATCGTCTATCTCACTCACTTCCGCCCGACCAATGCTAAAGTCCAAGGCCCTATTTCGTATTTCAACATCCAACAGCCGACGGCGTTTATCCGAAAGTCGTTTTGAATCCTGTAGCCCCTCGATACTGCATAT
>NZNP01000025.1 GCA_002694945.1 Gammaproteobacteria bacterium | reverse complement strand
CTCCTAGGCATGTTGCTACGAGAATTAGCAGACAGTATGAGAGCCACATAAACACCCACAGATAACCCGCAGTTTTACTGCTATTTATACTCTACAAAGTTAGCTTTAACAGGCGATATGTAAGTAATTACTGACCTCCAAATATAATTCTGCTTTGCCATCCACGAAGGACTGTATCGGAACTATACAGAGGGCACGGCATAGTTCCGAAAGTTGTAAAAGAAACTTGAATGAAGACCAACCTTTAGGGTGTGGTTTATCTTTCTCTCTCTCTTTCCTCTAGGACCCTTTGTGAGCACCGAGTACCCAAGCAACTCCCGCCCCTCTCCTGACACCGCAGAACATGGATGACATCGCTGCAAAGGCTCTTGAAGAAGGACGACCGATACCTGAGTGGCGAGACAGAGCGACCCTGAGGGCAGGGACGATATCAGATAGGTTGTACGGTATGGATAGTGAAGACTCTTAAAGTTTGCTCCTGAAATCTTCTTCTTTTTCAAATTTGGCTTCTGATGTACCTGCTCAGTAATACCATATTAGNGATTGGGCTTTATTGGCCCAGAGCAATGAGCGACGCCGCCTAACAGCCTAAAAAGCAGCTGTGAGTAGGATTTATGTCACGATTAATCGCCCGTTCGTCCTCGTTATGCTTCCTGATCTAAGTCCCACTTGCAACGACGAGCTTGAACCGGCGGCATGTCTCGTAAACGTTTGATCGCTAGTAACCAGCTGTCCCCACGTCTTTCAGCATCATAAAAAANGCTTGCAGTGAAGAAAACCATGAACAAAACNCCNAGGTGCGCAGTCACGCTCCAGCCAAAATAAACAAGACTCCCTAGCTGAAAAGCAAAAGCTGCACTCCACAAAATCGCGAGTACAAACATGATGAAGAAGCGATTTGCCGGATCAGGGATATGTCTCAGCGGGCTAATGCTTGAATCAAAAATATACTGATACATTCCATAAANTTTTAACCCNAGTAATTTCATCTGTTTGAGCCTNTTACGTTAACTGATTTATTGCCAAGCCAAAGTGTGATTGCAACGCCGATATTGGGTAGCATCACAATGCAAGCGATACCTAATAGAGTCAGTGTGTCCATTCTTACCTCCATGTTGTCTTTGATCTACGTATGTGGGTTTATGCTCTTAAATGAGNGGTTGTTACCNATTTTAAGCTTCTACGGTTTCACAGCTGTTTTGGATTTTCATTAAAAGTCGGCGGAAAGCGATCGCCCCATTAATTTGTTGAATACAAAGAAAGGGACGAAGCTAGACGAGTGGTTCAGTATGAACAGTGAGGGTTCTGAGGCTTAGCTGCTGAACTCTTCTTCTTTTCCAAATTTGGTTTCTGANGCATCTGCTCGATAACAACAATATTAAGGAGCAAAGTTCACCGGGTCCCGAATCATGTAATTCGCAGAGTTTTGAAAAAAGGTGCTACAAATGGNGGCAAACAGACGCTAAATCTTGAGTTTTGTAGGTCAGAAGATTAGACGAGCGCGATTAGTTNGTGTTTCATTTTCCTTCAAAGGATGGTTTTCGCTTCTCAATAAATGATTGCATCCCTTCTTTGGCATCTTCACTAGACAAAGTCACTTGCCGCATCCGATCAATTTCAGCAAACGCCTTTTCTTCACCTTCCTGCAAGTAAACCTTTGCGGCCCGNTTAATTTCTTGTAGGGCGATAGGTGAACACTGGCATATTTCATCAGCTAATTCTGTTGCACGAGCGATCTGCGAACCGACGGAAACAACTTCCTGCACGAAGCCTATTTCTAATGCTCGAGATGCATCAAATTCATCAGCTCTCATCAAATGATACATTGCATTTCCCCATCCAGCTCGCTGTATATAACGAACATGAGCACCACCAAATACAGCGAGTCCGCGTTTAGGCTCCAACTGACAAAACCGACAGTCTTCTGAGGCGACCACGATATCAGCCGCAAGCATCATTTCTATACCGACAGTATAAGTTATTCCTTGAACTGCCATAACGATGGGTTTTGAACAAATTCTTCTTANTGCGAATGCATCTGGCCTATCATTTGAGTCCTTATCACTTTCTTCATCCACATGCGCATTAGGACCAAAGAATTTGGGCAAGTCCAACCCAGCCGTCGTGTGTTCTCCAGCGAAAAATAGCAACCCAACCCATAAATCTGGATCGTCCTCTAACTCCTGAAATGCTTTTGATATTCCATCAAACATCATAGGAGTAAAGCCATTCATCTTGTCTTTCCGGTCAATTTCTATAATTAATTTCTTACCATCTCGCTCGAGCTTAACGGTTCCTTCTGCTTCGCTCATTCTGGCGACTCCCGCAATATTATTTTCAATTCATAAGATTCCATAGTTTAGGCCGATTACACATAACCATCATTTAAATTTGACGCAGGGGCGCAAATGAAAAACCTCCACTTGCTTCCCTTTTTCAAAATCAGCTTCTGATGTATCAAAGCAAGACCAACAATATTACTACGCAGAGTTCACCGGCCCCGTCGGGCAGTCATTTGGCCCCATACAAGAAGAACGTCGTAGCTTTATCAACATTGAATATCGACTTGGGTATTTGAGAAGATAAGGCAAGGTGCAGCCAAAAGCGTAGCTAATAGGACGCATGATGCAGTTCCGGTGCAGTTCTGAAGAGCATAGATCCCTTCAGAACCAGAAACGAAATCATCTAAATATCTGGTATTTTGATAGAAATTTGGTAGCTACGGGTGGACTTGAACCACCGACCCCAGCATTATGAATGCTGTGCTCTAACCAGCTGAGCTACGTAGCCACATCGTTCACCAAAGACATCGCGCAGTGTTATTAACCGGGCTGAACTACAGCAACGTCGTCATCCAGAGGCGCAAGCCATTGAACCAGAACTGGTTCGTGAACAGGCCGCGAATTTTGCTGATTCGTTATTTTCTTGTCAAGCGAGCCTGAAACGAGCAGAGTTACCGCAATTATGTCAATAAATCCCCAAATTAACGAGGAGCTTGATGTAGTAAGAAGCTACACAAGCCCCCATGAAGGTGGACAGGAACTAGCCCCAGCGATTGTAGATGCCCTAAAGCCAAAAGGTTTCTTCAGTCTACTGCTACCTGATGGCTTAGGTGGTGCACAACTCGATTATCCCGACTACATCAAACTGGTAATGCAATTCGCGATGATTGATGCTTCAACCGCCTGGTGCGTTAATCAAGGNTCTGTTCTTGCCAGCTTGGCTCGCTTAATCGCTCCAGAAGATGCGAGAAAAATCTGGTATCGCCCAGGTATCTCAATTGCCAATGGACCTCCTGCAGGCGAGTGTNTTAGCCAACACGGCACTNANGGTTATGAACTNACAGGCTGCTGGAATTTTAGCAGCGGTATCGCTCATGCTGACTGGTTAGTTGGCGTGGCAAGCACAAACTTCCAGCATGGCACGCGAAGCCCAATGATGCACCTGCTACCAAAGTCCTCTGCCATCATTGACAAAGACTGGGACGTGAACGGCTTGCGACAGACAGGCAGCTATCAATTCAGCACAAAATCCCTACGTATTCCCGATCGACTGGTATTCGCCTACGAGATTCGTGAAGATGACCCACCTCTTTATCAGATCCCTCTTAATCTATTATTCGCCGGTGGGTTCGCGGCGGTTGCGCTTGGAACCAGCCGCACAGCAATCGATCGAGCGATAGAGCTCTGCAAGACGAAAATCAAACGGTTTACAAAGGATGCGATGCANCTTGATAACGCGACGCAAGATAAGATCGGCCAGGCTGAGGCAACCTGGCAAGCTGCAAATGCCTTCCTAGAGAACACAGTCGACCAAACTTGGCAGGCAATCTGTCAACTAGGCGTTTGCCCCAAAGAAAANAAATACCAACTNCGCCTTGCCGCCACCCANGCGATTCGGCAAGCCAAGGCGGCAANTAACCTCGTTTATGATTTGTGCAGCACAGACAGTATCCGGCGATCAGAACCAATTCATCGCTGCTTTCAAGATCTGCACGTGATTGCTCAGCACTTGCAAGGACGACCCGAAATTTATGCGCTCGTCGGCGGGCATAAACTCGGACAGGACATTCAGTCGTATCTGGTTGATTAACCACATTTTTTTGTTTTCTGCCTATAGAAGAAGGCTTTACATTGATATATGATGCGCCCGCGCTGCTCCGATGACTTATTGAAGGATCAGCTACTCCCTCCTAGACTCATTTTGATACAAGGATGCACTGCATCTAAAGTCAAGGAAACTTATATTTATTAATGACTTACGAGCCATTGTGATGACTGATCTAACCAAATATCGAAACATCGGCATTTTTGCCCACGTTGATGCAGGCAAAACAACGACCACAGAGCGGGTGCTGAAACTTACNGGAAAAATTCATAAGCTTGGTGAAGTCCATGATGGCCAGGCCACGACCGACTTCATGGAACAGGAACAAGAGCGCGGTATTACCATACAGTCTGCAGCCACNACTGCTTTCTGGGATGATCACAGACTCAACATCATTGACACCCCGGGTCACGTTGATTTCACAATCGAAGTCTACCGGTCGCTAAAAGTGCTAGACGGAGGTGTAGGCGTTTTCTGCGGATCTGGAGGCGTCGAGCCGCAGTCNGAAACTAACTGGCGCTACGCTAACGANTCCGGGGTTTCACGATTAATATTTGTTAACAAACTGGACCGTCTTGGCGCCGATTTCTACCGGGTNGTTGATCAAGTAGAGAACGTGCTAGGCGCGAATCCCCTGGTCATGACTTTNCCNATTGGCACCGAGGATGATTTCGTTGGCATCGTCGAGCTGNTGACTCGAAAAGCCTGGATTTGGGATGACACCGGCAACCCGGAGAATTACACCCTGGAGGATGTCCCAGCAGACATGGCTGAAAAGGTGGAAGAGTATCGCGAGAAGCTAATCGAGACAGCGCTCGAGCAAGACGANGATGCCATGATGGTGTACCTCGAAGAAGGAGAGGAGCCAGATTTGGAGACATTGAAGGCTTGTATTCGCAAGGGCACTATCAATCTGGATTTCTTCCCTACCTACTGCGGCTCAGCATTTAAGAACAAAGGCATCCAGCCGCTATTGAATGCTGTAGTAGATTATTTGCCCAACCCTACCGAGGTTAAAGCACAGCCTGAGATTGACCTAGAGGGCAACGAGACAGGTGAAGTAGCTACAGTCGATCCCGAGAAGCCCCTCCGCGCTTTAGCCTTCAAAATTATGGATGACCGTTTTGGTGCACTTACCTTTACGAGGATCTACTCGGGAACCATAAAGAAAGGAGATTCTGCACTCAACACATATACCGGGAAAAATGAACGCATCGGTCGTATCGTAGAGATGCACGCTGATGAACGAATTGAACTCGATTCAGCACAGGCGGGCGACATTGTCGCGTTNATTGGTATGAAGAATACGCAGACGGGGCACACACTCTGNGATCCCAACCANCCTGCAACACTAGAACCGATGGTCTTCCCTGATCCGGTTATCTCTATCGCTATTCACCCNAAAGACAAGGGTGCCTCTGAGAAAATGGGCGTTGCGCTGGGAAAAATGATACANGAAGATCCTTCTTTCCGTGTCGAGACTGACGAAGAGTCAGGCGAAACCATCATTAAAGGCATGGGCGAACTACACCTCGATATAAAAGTCGACATTTTAAAGCGAACCCATGGCGTTGAAGTGGATGTAGGCGCACCTCAAGTAGCCTACCGCGAATCGATTACTCAACGNGTTGAAGACAGCTATACACACAAGAAGCAGACAGGCGGCGCGGGTCAATTCGCAAAGATAGATTATATTGTAGAACCCGCAGAAACAGGTGCAGGTTTCGAGTTCGAATCAAAGGTAACAGGCGGCAACGTTCCTCGAGAATTCTGGCCAGCGGTTGAGAAGGGTTTCCGCATCAGCATGGATGAAGGGCCGCTCGCTGGTTATCCTCTTCTTGACGTGAAAATGACCTTAGTCGATGGTGCCTTCCACGCTGTAGACTCATCAGCNATCGCCTACGAGCTGGCATCCAAAGCTGCTTATCGNCANACCCTGCCAAAAGCAGGCCCTCAGCTAATGGAACCAATCATGAAGGTTGATGTTTTTACTCCTGATGAGCACGTCGGGGATGTTATTGGCGACCTCAACAGACGCCGAGGCATGATCGAGGGACAAGAAGCCGGTAACACCGGTGTTCGCGTCAAAGCCACTGCGCCGCTAGCTGAAATGTTTGGCTATATTGGTGACCTGCGAACCATGACATCTGGGCGAGGTCAGTTCTCCATGGAATTCAGTCACTATTCTGCTTGCCCTAACAGCGTCGCAGAAGAGGTGATCAAAAAGGCGACCGCAGCCTAGACCTGCGTTCTCTGTTATCTATCTCAATAGGCTCTCTTTTGAGGGCCTATTACATATCGGGACTTAAGATGTCTCATCTTGTCTAAGTTTCAGTAATCTTATAGAGCGGTTAAGACTAAAAACCGGCAGCAGCTGGTAGTATGTCCAGAATAGAACTACTGCTAATATAACAATCGTAAATATTGACAATAAACCGCCATTCCACCCAAAAAAGGAATTATTGAATGAAAACCTCAAAGAAAAATATCTCGATCGCAGTCGGTACTGCCCTTGGCGCCAGCCTTGCCCTCTCTCCCATTGCTTTGGCCGATACAAATCCCTTCGCCGCCGCTGAACTACCTGGTGGCTATATGCAAATTGCCGGCGGACACGGTGAGGGCGGCTGCGGCGAGGGTAAATGCGGCGGTGAGAAAGATGCCAACGAAGGCAAATGCGGCAGTGAGAAGGACCATGGTGAGGGCACATGCGGCGGTGAGAAAAAGGATGGAGAGGGTAGCTGCGGCGCTGCTTAATTTGATACCACACCTTGAGAGGCCCCACCTTAGGGCGCCTCTTCCCCCCTTTAATCGTGCACAATTCCCGATATAAAATAACCGGCGCAGGAATAGGCCTACGTCGGGTTATAGCCAAGGAACTGAACGCGGAAATTCCAAAAGATATCGATTTCTTCGAACTTGCGCCTGAAAACTGGATAAACGTAGGCGGAAAGCCAGGCCGTCAGCTAACCGCTNTCTGCGAGCAGCGGCCGATTATAGCGCACGGACTTTCNCTCTCNATAGGCGGTCCAGCCCCATTAGATGAATCTTTGGTAAAAGACATCAAATCTTTCATCAATCGATTCAAAGTACAGATTTACAGCGAACATCTTTCCTACACAAACGACGGGGGTCAGCTGTATGACCTTTTGCCAATGCCTTTTACTGAAGAGGCTGTCTTCTATACGGCAGATCGAGTCAAGCGAGTCCAAGACATATTAGGGCAACAGCTTTCGCTCGAAAATGTATCTTATTACCTGTCGCCGAAAGCTGACATGGAAGAAGTTGAATTCATAAAAGCAGTGGTAGAGGAAGCAGATTGTGGTCTGCTGCTGGACGTGAATAATGTTTACGTCAATTCGATTAATCATAGCTACGATCCCATCAACTACATAAAGCATTTACCCCTTGAACGAGTCACTTACNTGCATATAGCGGGGCATTACCTTGAAGAGGATGGTTTGATCGTCGATACACATGGAGCAGATGTTGTCAGCCCAGTTTGGGACCTACTCGCCTCGACTTATAATATGCTTGGCCCTATCCCGACGCTCCTAGAACGAGATTTCAATATTCCTTCTCTGGATCACCTAATGAGCGAGGTTGCTATGATCAAAGAACGGCANAAACCTCATCAAAGACTTNACTGATGGGCGAACTACAAGAATTACAAAAAGCATTTACCCAGCACCTCCGCAACCCTGACCAGATTCCGATACCGTTAGGCCTCGATAAACGCAGGATGAGCATTTATTCAGAACTTATCTTTAATAATGTCTCAGCACTATTGTCAGATTTCTTCCCAGTAATCCACAGTGTACTTAGCGAAGCGCAGTGGCAACGAATGGTCAGAGATTTTTTCATATCACATCAGTGCCAAACGCCTTACTTTATGAAAATTGCTGGCGAGTTTGTTGACTATCTGGCCAACAGCNAATTAATGGCTGGCTATCCTAAATTTCTGCCCGAACTCGCACACTACGAGTGGATCGAACTAGCTCTCTTCACGTCTGAGGAGGAGCTTCCTTTAGCAANCTTGCCTGACGANGGATTAATGGAACGACCGCTTCGGATATCGAAGCTAGCTGTTCCACTCGCTTACCAGTTTCCGGTACATAAAATCAGTCCTGATATGCAACTAGAAGCAACAGGGAGAGAACCGACCTTGCTTTTAGTTTTGCGAGATGTTCAAGAAACTGTTCGATTCTTTGAACTACAACCCCTTGCTTTTCAGATGTTATCAGCCATAAAACAGCATCCCCATCTAGTCCCAAGCATTTGGCTTGCGGNCATTGCAGANCAATTAGATGTCGACGATAAGAGCACTTTTATCGAAAACGGATCGACTCTGCTTGTTTCGTTTAACGAGCACAAGATTTTTTTCTCGGAATAAGTTNTGCTTTACTTTGAAGTTATCTGNTGNTTCCGAAAGACCTTTGAACTCAAATTGAAATAAAGTTCCCTAGGATGACCTCTCGAATCTGAGCTTNCGCTTTATTTCAAAAACGAGAAGAACATAACAGACAAAGAATAAATGAGACCCTAAGTNGTTCCNGCCTCTTTGGCTGATGTGAACCAATACAGATTAAACATTAAATCGAAAGTGTATGACATCGCCNTCCTGAACGATGTACTCCTTGCCTTCCTGACGCCATTTGCCAGCATCCCTTGCACCGCTCTCACCGTTGAATTCGACATAGTCATTGTAGGCAATAACTTCAGCCTTGATGAAACCACGTTCAAAGTCTGTGTGGATAACTGCCGCCGCCCTGGGAGCGCTGGAACCGGCCACGATGGTCCACGCTCGCGCTTCCTTTGGGCCCGCCGTAAAGTAAGTATGAAGTCCCAATAACTTATAGCCAGCCCTGATGAATCTATCGAGCCCAGGCTCGACCATTCCCATTTCTTCTAGGAATTCCNCACGTTCATCTTCGTCCAGTTCGATAATNTCGGACTCAAGCTTGTTGCAGATTACAACAACTTCAGAACCCTCAGCTTCGGCTATCTGACTCACTACACCGACTTGAGAGTTACCGCTTAAGCCATCTTCATCGACATTAGCGATATAGAGCACAGGTTTCATAGTGAGCAGATGTAACCCATGTAAGGTCTGGCTATATTCATCCTCTGTCACAAAAGTTCTAGCTGGTTCTCCTCGATCAATGTGAGCTTGGAGTTTCTCAAGATATTGGAGTTTTGCTAGTTCTTCCCTATCCCCACTCTTTGCGACACGCGAGACTCTATTAATGCCATTCTCTATGGTTTGAAGATCAGCCAACTGTAGTTCNGTATTGATCACCTCAATGTCAGCTGCCGGATCAATTCGATTCGAGACGTGAGTCACATTTTCATCTTCAAAACAGCGAACGACGTGAGCAATTGCGTCAGTTTCTCTTATGTTGGCCAAAAATTGATTACCCAGCCCTTCACCGCGCGAAGCACCTTCTACNAGACCTGCTATATCGACAAATTCCATGGCTGCAGGAATAACCTTTGCCGGCGAAACAATCCCNGCAATTTTTTCTANNCGCAGATCTGGCATGGGGACAACACCGGAGTTCGGTTCAATAGTACAAAAAGGGAAATTCTCTGCCGCAATACCTGCCTTAGTCAGCGCATTAAATAACGTTGACTTACCCACGTTCGGCAGACCAACGATTCCACACTTAAACCCCACTAGNCGTCACCTCCCTGATAGGGTTGTTCTAAATTATGCAAATACTGCATAGCGCCCTGCCAATCTCCTTTCACCGCAAGAGGCACAGCAGTTATGGCGTCTTGTATGCAGGCATCGATCATAACCCTGTCTTTTTTAGGCACTTTACCGAGCACATGCCCGGTAACGCCAGTTTGATGGCCAGGGTGACCTACACCTATTCGTAACCTATTGAACATAGCACTCCCACTCATCATACGAGAAATGTCTCGCAGGCCATTGTGTCCAGCGAAACCGCCATTTTGCTTAAATCTCATCTTGCCAGGGGGGAAGTCAATCTCATCATGAGCCACAAGAATAGATTCCGGGGCAATCTTGAAGAAGTTCGACAAAGCACTCACACTTTTACCAGAATCGTTCATATAGGTGTCAGGCACGAGCACACGAACTTCTCGACTCGCTACCACCACANTTGCCAAGCGGCCATGAAATTTCTTTTCAGATTTATATCTGCCACCGAATCGTGCGATCAATGCGTCCACGAACCAGACACCCGCATTGTGGCGGGTATCTGCATAGTCTTGCCCCGGGTTACCTATACCAACTATCAGGTCGCAAGGGGTCGAATGCTCTGGCGCACTCACACCTGTTATCAACCTTAGTCTTCGCCGCCGTCTTCATCACCAGAAGGTGCATCGTCTTCATCTACAGAACTATCTTCGGCCTTGTCCTCCTCTTCAATGCGTTTTGGCGCATTTACTGAGACTACGACATGATCGTGATCCGGACCCAGTTGTAGCGATGGAACGACGAGGCCATTGGGCAACGTCAATTCGCTCATGTGGATCGAGCCCCCGACATCGACATCTGCCACATCGACCTCGATATACTCCGGTAGGTCACCAGGCAAGCACGTGATTTCTAAAGACGTCATGTTATGTGAAATATTGCCACCACCCTGGCGGACCCCAACACAGTTTTCTTCGTTGATAAAATGCAGTGGCACTTCTACAGTTATTTCCTGATCCATTCGGATACGAAGGAAATCTGCATGCATGATTCGGTCCTTAGCGGGGTGGCGTTGTAAATCTTTAAGAATCGCATCCTCTGAGCTATTGCCTGAATTGATTGTTATGATCTGCGAATAGAAAGCCTCACTTTCACACGCCTTGTATAGATCCTTGTGGGCGATGGAAAGCGACTGTGGGTCTTTACCAGCGCCATAAAGAATTGCTGGAACGTAATCTGATTTGCGACGCAGGCGGCGGCTCGCACCTTTCCCCTTGTCGCTACGCAGTTCTGCCTTAAGTTCAAAATCAGCCATTGCTAACTCCTTTTAATTGACCTGTGATGGTTGCGACCGCCATCATTAGCCGTTCATTGTAAACCTCTGCCCAAACCAGGCATTGCTCAATACTGAGTCAAAATCTTTCCTGGCGAAAGCATGATACTCCGTCTAAAAAAGCTCGGGTTGGATCCGTTTCTTAAAGAGTGCACTCAACGACTGTTCGTTGTTAATGCGACGAATCGACTCCGCTAGCTCATCAGCAATACTCAATTGCCGAATTCTGTCTATTAACTTTGCCTCATCCGACAAAGGAATAGTGTCTGTCACTACTAATTCGTCCAGTGTCGAACCAGCAATATTTTCAAACGCTTTGCCTGACAAAACCGGGTGCGTGCAATAGGCCACAACCCGCTTGGCACCGCTTTCTTTCAATGCGCTTGCCGCAGCGCAAAGCGTCCCTGCAGTATCGACCATGTCGTCAACCAAAAGACAGGTCCGCCCAACGACGTCACCAATTATATGCATAACCTCAGCGGCATTTGCCTCCGGCCGACGCTTGTCAATAATCGCCAAATCAGCGTCGTCCAATTGTTTGGCTATTGCCCTTGCTCTGACGACACCACCGACGTCCGGCGAAACAATCATGAGATCCTCATAGTTCTGTCGTTCAATATCGAGCAAGAGAACCGGTGATGCATAAATATTATCCACCGGGATCTCAAAAAAACCTTGAATCTGGTCTGCATGAAGATCTATTGTCAGTACTCGGTTAATACCAGCCGACTGCAACATGTTAGCAACGACCTTAGCTGTAATGGGCACCCTTGCTGACCTAACCCGACGATCCTGACGTGCATAGCCGAAATAAGGGATTACCGCAGTAACTCTCGCGGCCGAGGCACGCTGCAGGCAGTCAGCCACAACCATCAGTTCCATTAAGTTGTCATTCGTAGGGGAGCAAGTGGGTTGTATGACAAACACATCTTTTCCACGAACATTTTCCTGGATCTCAACCGCAATCTCGCCGTCGCTGAACCTGCCTACATCAGCGGCCCCTAGGTCCATACGAAGACGATCAACGACCCGATTCGCCAACATGCGATGCGCGTTGCCGGAGAAAATCTTTAGTTCAGCCACGACTTCATTCCCATCACGAGTGTTTACCGCATTACCGATATGGCTGGGGTGGCAGGACTCGAACCTGCGAATGACGGGATCAAAACCCGCTGCCTTACCAACTTGGCGACACCCCAAATTTCACGCCTTGCGGGGCGCTCATTCTACCAGGGCCGACTCAGCATCACCATTCGACCCCTAAAAAAGCTCGCTATTGTGCTCACGCATCGAGTTGCTGTCAAATGTCTTGAATCACTGAATATCCCAGCGATTAACCTTCAGTCGAAAACTTAACTCCGGATGCTTCAAACGCATACTTACAGGCCCTTGGGCCGACATCTCGATAATCTCGAATCGCCACGGATACTCATCAATAATGGCGACGCTTTCACTACGGACCCAACCAGCTAATTTTAACCATGGCACTCTAATTTGGGTATTTGAGGAAATTCCAGGCGCTTCAAATTCATCAAGAAGGTAGATTTGGTCACCCATATTAAAAAGTACTTTGTCACCTTGCGTCGATATCTCTGCGACCTTCAGGCCAAGCGGTCCATTTAGAACAATCTCGTTGCCATCAGTAGTATGGCGCCAGTCGATACCTAGAATAAGGNTTTCTGACTCAGATCTAACAGATAGTTTGCCGATCAGCCGCCAGCTTTCGNCTGACTGNGGAGGTTTAGTAACACAAGCCGAAAGAGTCAGCACAAAACACCATACTAGCAGCCGGGACNACTAGTTNCCCNGAAAACGCTGAATGACGTTTTTCAAGATATCGCTTTCNGGGGCCAATTCAAGCGCCTTNTTCCATATNTCGATCGCTTCTATTTTTTNTCCAACGACCCAAAGAACCTCACCCAAATGCGCAGCCACCTCGTCATTCTGGAATAGCGCCAGCGCCCTTCGCAAGTGCTCAATAGCCTCCTCATAATTGTGCAANCGGTATTGCACCCANCCCATAGAGTCAATAAAAGCAGCCTCGTCAGGTTTTATAGCGAGAGCTTTCTCTATAAGCACCAGAGCCTCTCCGTGACGATCGGTCTGATCAGTCAAGGTATAACCTAGCGCATTCATGGCATCGGCATTATCAGGTTCGATCGCGATAATTGTTCGCAAGTCTTCCTCTAGTCTCTCAAGGTAACCGAATCGCTGTCCGGTCATTGCTCTAAAATAAAGGAGCTCAATATTTTCCGGATCGTTCATAATCGCATCATCAAGGAAATCAAAAACTTCGTCTTCCAAACCTCTGTCTGCCAAAAGCTGAGCCTCAACCATAACCAGTTGTCGAGCTTTCCCAGGTTGTTGTAGTCGCGCTCTTTGCAGATTTTCTCGTGCCTCTTCCCAAAACCCATCTTCCACCAAAATGGCGCTGACCCTGGCCTGTGCTGGTACAAACTCATATCCAGTGCCAGCCTGGCGATAATGCTCCAAGGCCGCTTTAGGGTCAGCGCGTCTTTCTGCCAGACTGCCTAAATAGTAATTTGCTTCACCTGCCCTTTTGTTCCATCGCACCATCTTTTCAAGGTAACGACGAGCCTGAGCATCATCCTCTTTTTGCATCGCAATCAACGCTAGCGCAAACAGCACGTCGCCGTCATTGGGCGACAGCGCGAGTATATGCTCGTACTGCATGTGAGCCTCATCCAATCGACCTTTCTCGAACAACATGCGAGCCAAGGCAAGCCGCAATCGAAGATTTTTCGGCAGCGACTCGACCTTCGAAATCAGGAAAGCTTCGGCCTCTTCTGATCGCTCTAAAGCTTCTAGGGATGCAATCTTCAAAATGACGGCATTGATATCTTCCTCCCGAGTCAGGATAGCCTCGGCAAGCTGCAGAGACTCAGCGTTCTTGCCTTCCTGCTGCAATAGGATAGCTTTGGAAAACTTCAATCGAGTGTCGTTCGGGTGACGAGCTGATATCTCTTCAATCGCTTTAAGCATCCTTTGGCGTTTATCAACAGTCAGGTCCGCCGACTGATAGGCAAAGACCTCAAAACGCGCAAGGCCTCCTAAGTTCTTTACCTGTTCCATGTGAAAGATGGCTTCCTCTGGGCGATCCGCTCTAAGAAATAGGTCAATTGCATGGCGATGAGCCGTCATATTGTCTGGTTCGACCTCAGACCAAATTTTGACCATCTCGAGGGCCGAAGTTTCTTTTTTCAGATAAAGAGCCATGTTTGCAGCCCGCGCCACAACACCCGGGTCGCGGGTTGATTCAGCCTCCTGTATATATTTCTCTAGTGCAATATCATAGTGCGAGCGATAACCAGCAATCTCGGCGACAAGTAACTGATATAGTGAATCACCTTCAAAAGGGGCGACGGGATAATCCTCTGGTCGCGGCCTTAGCGCGGTTTCTGAGGTAACCGCTGGCTGTCCTGCTACCTCGATTGCCTCTAACGGTATCTCGACAACGGACTCATCTAACGTGGTAGCACAACCTGAAAAAATTAGGCCAAGGCATAGAACTAGGCTCCCCGTGCGCGGAAAAGTCGACATTGTAAATCCATAGCGTTTGATCAAACCAATCTTCATCCCACAAATCACGTACTTACGGTGTATTCAACCGATCAGTCACGTACAATTGAACCTTGTCATTAATTATGACCAGACCCGTTAGGGTTCATTTTACTACACCGGAATCCTATGAATCTGCTCATTGTTGGCATAAATCATACGTCAGCACCCGTTGAACTGAGGGAAAAGGTCGCTTTTACTCACGAGCAGCTGCCCAATGCCCTTAAGGATATATCACGCGTCGCCGACTTTTCGGAGGTTGCCGTCCTGTCGACATGCAATCGTACTGAGATTATCGCCATAACTGAGGACGCCAACGAAAAAAAAGTCGTCGACTGGTTAGCAGCTTATCATGAGATGCAGGTACCCGCTTTAGAACCCAGTATATATACCAAANGTAACCAAGAAGCCGTCTATCACGCTGCTAGAGTGGCTTGCGGTCTAGATTCCATGATTATCGGCGAGCCGCAGATATTTGGCCAGGTGAAGGATGCCTATGAACAGGCGGATCTNATNGGGACTCTTGGCAGCGAACTCCATCATTTATCCCAGAACACCTTTCGGATCGCAAAACGAGTAAGGTCCGAGACCGCTATAGGACAAAGTTCGGTGTCGATAGCCTCCACCGCCGTAACGCTCGCAGAGATGCTGTTCTCAGACTTATCAAATCGTAATGTGCTTCTTGTCGGAGCAGGAGAGACCAGTAAATTAGTGGGGCGTCACTTGAAATCAGCCGGTTTCCGCAAGCTAACGATAGCGAATCGGACCCTCAGCAATGCTCGAAAACTAGCTGAGGAACTAGGTGGTTCNGCTATAGATCTCCAGACTATACCCTCTATACTGCCCGATGCCGATGTTGTGATCTCAAGNACAGCATCCCAGCTCGCTGTGATGGGGAAAGGCATGGTCGAACGCACCCTAAAATCCCGAAGGCACCGACCAGTAATGATGATTGATCTAGCCGTTCCAAGAGATATTGAACCTGAGGTAGGGGAATTACGAGACATCTATTTATACAGCGTTGATGACCTGCAGGAGATAATCAACGCTAATCTCAATAATCGCCACCATGCTGCAGCGGAGGCTGACCTAATNATTAAAAGGGAAATCGCATCCTACCGATTCCGCCACGAATCGCGCGAAACAGAAGAAACACTAGTCCGCTTTCGGGAACATCACGAAGCCATAAAGACTGATGAATTAGCCAAGGCACTAATACGACTGAAAAAAGGCGGANCCGCAGATGATGTNTTAGCTCAGTTCGCNAACCAATTGACTAACAAGCTGCTNCACAGGCCTACTCAGCAACTAAAANCCGGCAATANTGACATAATCAANGTNATTTCTGATCTGTACCAGTTGGATAAAAGAAGTGAATAATTCATTGCAAAAGAAGCTCGATCAACTACTGGATCGCTACGAGGAATTGGCGGCTCTACTCTCCGATGCTGAGATCATCGCCGATCAGAAAAAATTTCGAGTCTACTCAAAGGAATATGCCGATATTGAACCGGTCGTGCAATGTTTTCGATCGCATGAGGAACAAAGTAGGCAGCTAGAGGATGCAAGACTAATGCTGGAAGATTCTGATTTCGACATACGTGAGATGGCTGAGCTAGAAATTACTGAATTGTCCCAGTCACTAGCAAGCATAAACCAGTCGCTCCAGACACTACTTTTACCTAAGGATCCTCACGATGCCAGTAATATTTTTCTTGAGATCCGCGCAGGCACGGGCGGAGACGAAGCAGCCATTTTTGCAGGAGACCTCTTCCGCATGTACGCGAGATACGGCGAAACACAGAACTGGAAAACAGAAATCCTCAACGAACGCCACGGCGAACACGGCGGTTACAAAGAAATCATTGCTAGGCTCAAGGGGCAGGATGTCTTTGGCAAGATGAAATTTGAATCCGGTGCGCACAGAGTTCAGCGAGTGCCACAAACCGAGTCACAGGGAAGAATTCACACGTCTGCCTGCACTGTTGCCATACTGCCNGAAGTCGAAGATATTGAAGAAATTGAAATCGACAAGAATGACCTTAGAGTCGATACTTACCGTGCNTCTGGTGCTGGTGGCCAGCATGTCAATAAAACNGACTCTGCAGTNCGTCTTACCCATCTACCAACTGGTATGGTCGTTGAATGTCAGGACGAACGTTCTCAACACAAGAATAAAGCCAGAGCTATGAGCCTTCTTCAGGCAAAGCTACTAGACAACGCCCAAACGGAGCANATAAATGAACAAGCGGCAACTCGCCGCAATCTGGTCGGTTCAGGAGACCGATCAGAAAAGATAAGAACTTACAATTTCCCTGACGGGAGAGTNACCGATCATCGAATCAACCTAACCCTTCACCGACTCAGTCAGGTCATGACGGGGGACCTTGATCCTATCATCGATCAACTTCTTATCGAGCACCAAGCCGATCTATTGCGAGCATTAGGAGGTGACGAAAATTAACCACGAGCTTCCCCGTTCAGGGAAATATCAAATAACTGTCGGAGAATTACTCGTTTCAGCACAATCAAAATTACGACCAATCTCTGATTCCCCNTTATTGGACAGTCAAATCCTAATGNCAGCGGTNACGAACCGAGATCGCGNGTGGCTGATTGCTCACAGAGAACACCAATTAGACAAAGATATAACTGACAGGTTTGAAATCTTACTGGAACGCCGTCTAANCGGGGAACCTATGGCGTATATCAGGGGTAGTCAAGAGTTCTGGCAGCATACTTTCGTCGTTGGACCTGAAGTGCTTATACCGNGACCGGAAACAGAACTGCTCGTGGAAATATTACTCGNACATCTTGAACCTCACCAACAGCAGATCCTTGACCTCGGGACAGGAAGTGGTGCAATCGGCATCAGTCTAGCAGCAGAGCGTAACGCTTGGTTCGTCAGAGGGATAGATATTAACGAGGCAGCGATCGATCTCGCTAGACGTAACTCAGAAGGTTTGAACAATATCGAACTGCGCGTAGGTAATTGGTGCGACGGNATATCCACCAATAGCATTGACGCGATAGTCAGCAANCCTCCCTATGTGAGAGAAAATGACCCNCATCTGCGAGATTTGAGTTTTGAGCCTATAGAAGCGCTGACCTCAGGGATTGACGGTCTGAGCGCCGTTCGGTCCATTATTTCCGACGCATACAGGTGCCTTAAACCTTCCGGCCTTTTGCTGATAGAACATGGTTACGACCAACAAAAGGAAGTCTTGAACCTCTTCCAACGTAGTGGTTTTCTTAAAATAGAAAGGTTCAACGACTTGAATAATACACCTAGAGCAGTGTTAGGCTATCGGCCATGAGGGATGAGCAACTGCTTAGATACGCAAAGCATATCATGCTGCCAGAAATCGATGTGGAAGGTCAGGAGAAGTTACTGGCTTCCAAGGTGCTCATTATTGGGCTCGGTGGTTTGGGTAGCCCCGTGTCAATGTACCTAGCTGCCTCCGGTATCGGCTCGATAACCCTGGCGGACCATGATTCNATAGACCTCTCTAATCTCCAGAGACAGATCGTGCACAAAACCAAGANTATAGGTGAGCTAAAAACCAAATCCGCTAAACGGACTCTTCAGGACATTAACCTGGATACTAATATCAGGACGATCGATTCAAAACTGACAACCGATGAACTGAACGCCGAAACCGACAGAGCCGATATCGTAGTTGACTGCACCGACAACTTCCAGGCACGTTATGCCATTAACGATGCTTGTCTAAGAACGAAGACACGCCTGGTTTCGGGCGCAGCAACACGCTTCGAGGGACACTTGATGGTCATCGATCCAACGATACCCAACATGCCATGTTANCGCTGCCTCTATGATAACGCTGTTGATATCGAACTTAACTGCTCTACAACAGGCATTGCTGCTCCTGTTGTNGGTNCGGTCGGNACCTTACAGGCTCTCGAAACGATCAAGCTAATCCTAGGAATCGGTGAGTCCTTGGCGGGTTATCTCCTGACTTGGGATGCAAAGTACATGGATTGGCGAAAACTGAAGCTACCCAAACGCGCTGACTGTAGCTGTTAGAACTGGCCTTTAGCCTGCAGATCAGCGTGATAGGACGACCGAACCAAGGGGCCCGAGGCCACTTGACTGAAGCCTAATGACTGCGCAGTTACCTTCAGTTGACTAAACTCATCGGGATGCACGAACCGATCAACCTTCAAATGCNCACGACTCGGCTGTAGGTATTGACCCAGCGTTAACATATCAACCTCATGGGTACGCAGCTCTTCCATAACCTGGATAACTTCTTCATTAGTCTCGCCCAGGCCCAACATCAGTCCAGATTTAGTCGGCACACCGGGATTAAGTGCTTTAAACTGTCGTAAAAGTTTAAGTGACCAAGTGTAGTCCGCCCCCGGTCTAGCCCGCTTGTAAAGCCGCGGTACGGTTTCGAGGTTATGGTTGAAAACATCAGGCGGCATGGCAGTCAGGCAATCCAAGGCGACCTCAAGTCGTCCACGAAAATCAGGCACTAACACTTCCACCGTTGTAGCAGGCGTTAATTCACGGATAGCCTCTATACAACTAGCGAAATGTCCCGCACCTCTGTCCTTTAGATCATCACGATCGACAGAGGTCACGACAACGTACTTTAGTGCCATCTCCTTAATCGCCTCTGCGAGCTGTCTGGGCTCATCCTCATTCAACGCAGCAGGCGCCCCGTGCGCCACATCGCAAAAGGGGCAACGGCGCGTGCAAATCTCACCCATTATCATAAAAGTTGCCGTACCATGGGAGAAACACTCGCCGATATTCGGACAACTGGCTTCTTCACAAACTGAGGCAAGTTGGCGACGCCGCAAGATTTCCTTTATCCGACCGACTTTTTTGTTGGCAGGTATTCGGACCCTAATCCAATCGGGTTTTGGCGGTAGCTCTTTGGTTGGGACAACTTTGACAGGGATGCGACGAACCTTATCTGCACCGCGCAGTTTTTTGCCTTTTACCATCCGGTTCTTATCGACCATAGTTTTACTCGACTGTCTTCCTCATTAACGCTCTNTCACCCNGGACAACAGNGCATCATACGCAAATTCAACACCAATGATCGGTGCCAACTGTTCCGCAACTTCGACAACACTTAATGAGGAACCCAATGATTTGAGATCAACCACTTCAAGTCCTTCGCAACCACAAGGGTTAATGCCTCTATANGGCTCAAGATCCATGTCAATATTCAAACTGAAACCGTGATAACTAAGACCTTTTCGTACTCTCAAACCAAGNGCTGCAATTTTCCGGCCCTTGACATAAACACCTGGTGCCTCTTTCCTCGACATTGCCGAGATATTCAGTTTTCCTAGTTGTTCGATGATCGACCGTTCTATGCCGGTAACCAACGTTCGAACGCCAATTCCCANACGCCGCATATCAAGCAGCAGGTAACCTACTAGTTGACCTGGGCCGTGATAGGTNACTTGACCACCTCGATCAGAGTGCACTACAGGAATATTTCCCGGCGCAATTATATGTTCCCTCTTCCCCGCCTGGCCTAATGTATAAACCGACGGATGCTGCAGTAGCCAAAGCTCATCGTAAGTGTCNGGGTTCCGCTCATTAGTAAATGCTTTCATCTGCTGCCAAGTATTCTCATAGGGCGCTGACCCAAGATATCTAACTACCAGACGACTCACAGAACCATCCTAACTGCTTCGAGCTCTTTGAGGTCATCAAACAGTGCTTCAAGCTGCTCCTGACCGACGGCTCTCAACATGAAGGAGATCGAGATAAAATTACCCTTGCGGGACGTACGCTGAGACACCTTATCTGTCGTTAAACTTGGATCATGTTTCAAGACAATTTCATAGACATCTTCATGAAGCCCAGCCCGGGTATCACCAACCACCTTAATCGGGTAGTCGCAAGGAAAAGAGATNTTGGGGGCTTCNAGCTCATTCATGGGCTATATGCAAGAGGGTCTCCATTGAACAACTTAAGAAAAAACAGCCGAATCGAATCCCAGAGACTAGCTAAGAAACCNGACGCCTTGACCGAGTTCAGTGCTACCAATGGCAAACTAGTGGTTTCGTTTTCCGATAACCTAACCGTCAAAGTGCCGAGTTTATCACCCATGCTNAATGGCGCATGAACTTCATCGTCGATGTCAATGACAGTCTTCAAGGTTTTTCTCGAACCTCTGGGAATCGTTAACACGAGATCTTCCATCAAGCCCAATCTTATTGAACTATGCTGGCCACCCCAGACTCTAACTTGTTTCAAAACGTTATCGGCCTTATATAACGATGAAGTCTCGAAGTACCTGAACCCATAGGTCAACAGTTTTTGGCTTTCTCGNGCACGGATTTCTTCGGAAGAAGCACCCATAACTACGGATATCAGCCGCATCCCTTCCCGTAAGGCAGATGCAACCAGGCAGTAACCCGCTGCTTTAGTATGCCCTGTCTTTACACCATCGACTGAACTGTCACGAAACAAAAGCTTATTTCTATTCGACTGACGCTTCGGCTGCTCGCCAGGGGCACCATAGGTGAAGGACCGCTCNTTGTAGATAGAATAATGCTCAGGAAACTCACTGACAAGGGCTATAGTCAGGAGAGCAAGATCATGCGCAGTNGTGTAATGGTTTTCGTCAGGTAAACCGGTCGAGTTAACGTAGTTGGTNCCCGTCATCCCAAGCTGCAAGGCATACTGGTTCATTAGTTCCGCAAACGCCGATTCGCTACCGGCGATATGTTCGGCAACTGCGACACTAGCATCGTTACCCGATTGAATGACGATACCACGAATCAAGTCTTCAAGCCGGACCTTGGTTCCTTCACGAACAAACATACGAGAACCTTCCATCCNCCAGGCCTCGACACTGATATCAACTTGGTCCTCAAGGCTAATGGTACCGAGCGCCAACTGTTTGGCTGCCACATAGCTTGTCATGATCTTAGTCAAACTCGCTGGCGGCAGTCGCTGCTCCCCATTGTGTGCGACCAGAACTTTACCTGTACTCGCATCAATTAACAGATAACCGTTTGCTGCCAATTCAGGTGGCGCCGGGATAATTACCGGTGCTGCATATATCTCTATACTTACGAGCAATAATAGAATTATTCTNANCATATTATTCCCTACCTATTTTTACCTTGACCGGTTTCCCCAGATTCCGATCCTCTATTCTTTCCACGATCAAGTTCTCTTCATCTCTAGTTGCTAAAGGACCGATCCACACTTTGTAAAGAACACCTCTAGAAGTTTCACTCATAAGGATTCTAACCTGCACATCCGTTGGCAGGGCTTCTTTCACACTCGTTAGCTGAGCGACTGCTCCTTCCCTCCGACTGAAAGCACCTGCCTGCAAGTAAGATGTTGCAGTCGCCACTCCTTTAGTCAACTCGGGATAATTAGCTTCATCCATTGCTTCAACAACTACAGATGCAGTGCCCTGATTGTGGAAACCGAGGGCCTTAGCCGCACCATAAGATAAATCAATTAGTCGATCATCGTGAAACGGTCCGCGATCATTGACTCGCAATACTATGGACTGCCCATTATCCAAGTTCGTCACTCGAACCATAGTCGGTAACGGCAAGGATTTATGAGCCGCGGTCATCGCATACATATCGTAGACTTCCCCCATCGCGGTCAAACGGCCATGGAACTTTTCCCCGTACCAGGACGCAATGCCTATTTCAAGATATCCAAAACTACTAGGCATTATNGAGTAAGTCTTACCTAACACTTGATACTGCCCGGGTCCTGGTGGTTTCACCTTATCTTTCTTACGGAGTTCTCCCGTTTCAAGAGGAATCGGCATACCGGCATCAGAAAGGAATGGCGACCGCACAGCGCTGCAACCCGCCAACAACAGATATTGGAACAAAAGAATCAGGAGAATTCGTGAATTCACGGGCGTAAATAATGGCTCAATTATGACTTTAACGGGATACTAATCCCAGCATGCCTGAACGCAAGTCTTCGCTGAGCTGGAACACTGCCATGGCATATAGCCTAGAATGATTGTATCGGGTAATAACGTAGAAGTTCGTCAATCCCAACCAAAATTCGTCACCAGACTTACCAACCAGACGCATGGGCGAGACCATCTCATCTGACTGCAGAGGAATTTCATGTAATCCCAAACTAACCAACTCCCTAATCGATTTACTCGGTTTCAGAGAGGCATTGAAAATATTCTGNGGCAAACCTTCCGCCTCAACGCGCAGGGTTATCTTTTCGTCCCGAAGCCAGCCATGACGGGAGAGATAATTGGCAACACTGCCAATAGCATCTGTCGGGTTGTTCCAAATGTCTCTGATTCCATCACCATCGAAATCCACCGCATAGGCCCTATAGCTGCTTGGGATAAACTGACCAAGGCCCATTGCACCAGCATAGGANCCTGTAAGATTAGTGATCATCTGCCTTTCTTCCCTGACCANCAGAATNAATTGNTTAAGCTCACTCCGAAAGAAGCTNGAACGGGGCGGATAATCAAAAGCCAGGGTCGACAAAGCATCAAGNACACGATAGCCGCCAGTAATACTGCCATACATCGTTTCTACACCGATGATGGCAGNAACGATTTCCGGTGGAACACCATATTTTCTTTCTGCTGCTTCTAGGGCCTCACGATGATCACGCATGAACGCGATGCCACCAGCTACCCTTCGTTCTGTCAGGAAGATATCCTGATACCGTGACCAATTAAGGACGCGTTCAGCTGGNCTGGAAATAGCATCAATAATTTTCTGCTTGTATTGNGCATGCGCAAAAACCGACAAAAGCTCTTTTTCGTTGAAGGACTCTGAAGCCGCCAGTTCTTTGACGAACACCTTGACCTCTTCCCGGTCTGCATAGTTTCCCCCATAGGCGGCAGCAGTAAAAAAGATCGAAAGCAAAAAAAGATAAATTTTCATAAACAACTCATAAAGAAATTCGGCGATGAGTGTGAATTGACATTACAATCCCAAAGCCAACAAACAAGGTCACGATCGACGTGCCACCGGAACTGACCAGGGGTAGCGGAACGCCTACTACAGGAAGGATGCCGCTTACCATCCCAATGTTAACAAAGACATAAACAAAAAATGTAAAGGTAACACTCCCACAAATCAGCCGGCCGAATGTATCCTGCGCCTGAACCGACAACATTACGCCTCTGCCGACCAAGAGAAGATACAGGATCAATAATATAGCTACGCCAAATAGACCGAGTTCTTCCGCGAGCACTGCGATAATGAAGTCTGTTTGAGATTCTGGCAGAAAATCCAGATGTGACTGGGTCCCCTCAAACAAACCTTTACCAAANAGTCCTCCTGATCCNATGGCTGTTTTTGACTGGATAATATTCCAACCTGCTCCCAATGGATCATTTTCCGGATTCAACAAAGTTAGAATGCGCTGCCTCTGATAATCTCTTAATACAAACCAGAAGGCAGGCATTAAAGCGACACTAAGTCCAATTGCACCAAACACTATTCGCCACTGGATACCNGATAACAAAAGTACAAACAAACCCGATGCTCCAATAAGAATAGACGTTCCCAAATCAGGCTGAAAAGCGATTAAAAGCACCGGGACCGCAATTAATACTAGCGACCAGAAGACATGTCTTAGCTTGGGTGGCAGATGCCTATCATGAAAATACCAGGCNAGAATTAACGGCAACATCAATTTCATGAGCTCAGANGGCTGAAAACTNATCAAACCGGGGATCCGTAACCAGCGCCTCGAGCCCTTGATATCCANTCCGAATANGTAAATCAAAGCAAGCATGACAAGACCTGCAACGAAGATCCAAGGCGCCAGCCGGCGATAAACTACCGGTGGGATCTGGGCTGCGAAAACCATCGCAAAAGTTCCCACCATAATCTTCACGCTTTGAGAAGCCACAGGCGCTATCTGCTGACCGCCAGCGCTGAAAAGTATCAATAAGCCATAAGTAGATATGCCTAGNATTAGAAACAACATTGGCAGATCAAGATGGACTCTCTCGCCAATTATTGCAGACCGTTGGTCTCGAAGACCTGCACCCGGGAGCNGGCGCACGAAATCCTGACTCACTGACTCGCTCCAGAAAGACTCGACAACCTTGATTCCGCGAGCCCTAACAAATAATGATCAACAATATCCCGAGCAACAGGAGCAGCAAACTCACTNCCTCCACCCCCGTTTTCTAGTAAGACCGCNATCGCGATCTTAGGAGATTCTACNGGCGCGAACGCCACGAACCAAGCATGCTTTCGTTGCCGCTCATCNAGCAACTCGTCGTCATATTCTTCACCTTGTTTAATTTCCACAACCTGAGCTGTGCCAGATTTACCGGCCATGCGATACGAAATGTCCTGACCTATATAAGCCCAGGCGGTACCATTCTCTCCAAAGCCCTGGTTACCTCTATGCACTACCATTTCCATAGATTCAATAACGTACTCCCATATATGAGCAGGAGGGATATCTATATTTNCCATGCCAGGTACAGCCGACTCTGCTGGCAGACCGCCACCAGATTTCAACATACGCGGCGCAATCCATTTACCTCGATTCGCGATAACAGAAGTCGCTGTTGCTAATTGAAGTGGAGTCACAAGCATGTCACCTTGGCCAATGCCAAGATTCAATGTATCTCCTGGATACCAGGGCAATCCACGATTCTTTTTCTTCCACTCACGCGTCGGTAAGAGACCACTACTTGCTTCTGGAAAATCGAGAATGGCATTGGACCCAAAACCAAACAGAGCAAGATAATCATCGATTAAATCTATTCCCATTTTGACCGCAAGACTATAGAAATAAATGTTACAGGATTGATATATAGCTTTACGCAAATCAACTNTTCCNTGGCCGCCATCAGTGGTGGTTCTCCAATTCCAGTCTCGATAAAGTCTCTCATTACCAGGTAGCCTATACCATCCAGGATCGCTCATCTTGAATTCTGGCGTCGTATAACCAGAATCTAAGGCTGCTAGGCCGATGATAGGTTTAATNGTAGAACCAGGTTGATACTGTCCTTGAACAGCCCGATTAAACAAAGGAGTATCTATCGAGTCTCGCAGCGAAGCGTAAGCCTCAAATCCGATCCCGGTAACGAATAGATTGGGGTCGTAACTGGGTTTACTTACCATCGCCAAAACACCGCCGGTCTCAGGCTCAATAGCAACCACACTGCCTCGGCGTTCGCCTAGCGCTAGAACCGCAGCTCGTTGCAGGGAAGAATCAATGTGCAATGTCAAATCTTTCCCAGGCGTAGGCAACTGAGATTCTAGGACTTTCATAATCCGGCCCCGTGCATCTATTTCAACCTGCTGGTAACCAACTCTGCCAAGCAGGTCAGCTTCATAGAATCGTTCGACNCCAATTTTCCCTATATGGTCGGTGCCAGCATACGCAACCGAATCNACTTCACGAGCGTCCTGTTCGTTAATACGCCGCACGCTGCCAACGGCATGCACCATATCCTCTGCCTGCGGATAATGTCTTACTAGATGCGCCTTGACTTCCACACCAGGCAATAAATGCCGGTCAACACTGAAAACCGCTATCTCCTCCTGACTTAANCGATAAAGCAGTGGNACAGGCTCGAATGGCCGGCGACGACGCTCCATCCGCTTTTCAAAATCCTCGATCACCTCGCTATCAAGTTTTAAGGCCTTTCTCAGGTGAGACAGTGTAGCGGCGATATCGTCAACTCGCTCTGGCGTGATTTCTAGATTAAAGGACGGCGCGTTGGCAGCAAGTAGCTCACCGTGACGGTCATAGATCAGACCCCGAACTGGCGCCAGAGGCTGAACCTGNATTCGGTTTTTNTCGGACAGNGTCGCATGAACATCATATTCAATAATCTGCAGATAGAAGAANCGTAGGAAAAGCAGCAACGTCAACAATATCAAGAGCNCAAAACCGAGAACCATTCGATTAAAGAATATCCTTGCTTCCCAATTGTGGTCTTTTAAAGCAAGCGGTTCAGCCATTTCCTCTCAGCCACACCCTAATTAGCATGTTTTACAAGCAGCTTTTCATTTGTGATACGGATGCCCCTCATTGACCATCAAGGCGCGATAGACCTGTTCGGCAAACAGAACACGCACTAAAAAATGCGGGAAGGTTAGTGCGGANAAGGACCAGGACTCCTGCGCTCGTTCTAAACAAGCATTGGTAAGGCCATCGGGTCCACCAACCAGGAACTGAAAGTGGTTAGTTTTCTGACTCCAAACCTGCAATTTTCCAGCAAACTCCTCTGTACTCCAGTTTTTTCCGAGCCTATCCATTGCTACAACGACCGCTGAAGACGACAGTGCGGATAATATGGCTTTACCTTCTTCTTCTCTGAGAGATTCAACGTGCTTCTTGCGACGCTCAGCGCTTTTTATCTCTGTAATAATGAAAGAACACTGCCTTTTCAAACGATCGGCGTATTGTTCNATTCCTGCAATAATCCAAGCAGGGGGCTTAGTCCCCACGGCAATAAGTTCAATCTTCAACAATGACGTCATCTTCTTGTTTCGGTCTAATACTCCAGAGTCGTTCCAATTCATAGAATTCTCTGACTTTAGGCAACATGACGTGACAGATCACATCACCGAGATCTATCAACACCCACTCAGAGGTGTCGTCNCCTTCAACACTATTCACCCGATAACCTGCTTTCTTGGCCCTAAACACAACATTATCCGTCAGGGCCTTTACCTGTCGGCTGGTCGCACCGCTGGCTACCACCATGAAATCCGCTATATCAGTCTGGAGTTCAACATCCANCGCTANAATCTCAATACCCTTGATGTCATCCAACGCGTCAACGACCAGGTCTTTTAAAACTTCACTTATTTCAGGTGCTGACATGTATATCCCTGTAGAGATTATTTTCCGNAATATAATTCATGACTGNNACTGGAACCCATTCAGCAATATCCTGACGCCCGACCAGCGCCTCTCGGACCCGAGTCGCTGAAATATCGAACTGTTCAAGCGACAACCTAATNACATTACCCGAATTACAAGAGATTGCATCAAGATCGACAACTTTCCCTACTGACCAAAGTCGCAACTCCTCGCTTTCCACGATTCTTCCACCTGGTCGAGTCAAAACAATTAAATGTGCGAGATCAGTTAGCTCCTGCCAGCGGTACCAAGTTGTCAAAGTCACCCATGAATCATATCCCAGAACAAAGAATAAAGGCTCATCGGGGAACCGTGCCCGATAGAGTTTCAAAGTATCGAACGTAAAGGATTTNCCTTCTCGATGCAGCTCACAATCATCAACGCAGATCATTTGATCTTCTGAGACCGCAAGATTCAACATATTCGCACGATGCCATGCATTAACCGCNGGTTGGGGCCTATGAGGCGGCACCTGACAAGGAATCATCACCAAACGAGCCTCTTCAAAAAAATCGAGCAGTAGGCGAGCCGATCTGATGTGACCATAGTGCACAGGGTCAAAAGTGCCACCGAAAATCAAGGTGGACGTCATTGGCGTGTCTGGCCGTCACCAAATACCACGTATTTCTGGGATGTCAGTCCTTCGAGACCAACCGGTCCACGNGCATGAAGCTTATCAGTTGAGATNCCGATTTCAGCTCCAAGACCGAACTCAAAACCATCAGAAAATCGGGTAGAAGCGTTAACCATCACNGAGCTCGAATCGACTTCACGCAGAAAACGCCTACTTCTCGTGTAGTTTTCCGTGACAATGGTGTCTGTATGCTGCGAGCCGTAGCAATTGATATGCTCGATAGCTTGATCAAGGCCTGCGACTGTCCGTATCGCAAGAGTAGGCCCAAGGTATTCAGTGTACCAATCTTCCTCNGACGCTTCGGCGATGTCTGGNCCCAGCAATAATTTCGTCTTTTCGCAACCACGCAAATCCACTCCGTGATCAGTAAAAGCTTTTGATAACTTTGGCAAAAGCTTTACTGCTATTCGCTCAGAAACCAGCAACGTCTCCATCGCATTACAAACAGCATAGCGCTGTACCTTCGAATTCAGGGCAATGTTATAAGCTTTATCCATATCTGCCTCATCATCAATGTAAACGTGGCAGATTCCATCAAGGTGCTTGATGACAGGAATAGTAGCATCCTTGGCAATGCGTTCAGTCAATCCAACCCCACCCCGTGGGACAATTACATCGACAAATTTATCCATTGTGATCAGCTCGCCCACCAATGCGCGATCAGTATCCTTGACAATCTGAACCGATAATGGGGGCAGGCCGACTTTACTCAAACCACTCTCAATACATGCAGCAAGGGCCCTATTTGAATGTATCGCCTCCGAGCCGCCCCGAAGAATCGTCGCGTTGCCGGACTTAAGACAGAGACTGGCCGCATCTATGGTCACGTTTGGACGCGACTCGTAAATGATGCCGATGACACCAAGTGGGACGCGCATTCGACCAATCTGCAACCCNTTTGGACGATATGTCATGTCCGAAATTCCACCTACCGGATCTTCCAGAGCAGCAACCTGATGGAGTCCCTCTACCATCGTATCGAATCCAGCTCCACTAAAGGTCAGTCGATCAAGCATAGGGTCCGAGAGGTTANTATCGCGGCCCTGTGACAGATCTTTNTCGTTTTCGATCATCAGATCATCTCGGCGCGCCACGATTTCATCGCCAATAGCCTTAAGTCCTGCATTTTTGATCTCAGTAGACGCGCGACATACTATGGCTGATGCCTCACGCGCGACTTTCCCCAACTGTTGCATATATTCAGACATAGGTCTCAATTCATCATAGAATCAGTGCTCCTTTGGAGCGAACCGCATTATAACCCTAATTGAAACGGATAACTCTGTGAACGTATCAGCTAAAAGCTTTGACCAGGAACCTCTTGAGCTTGCAAAGTTTCTTGTCGGCAAAGTAATACGACACAAATTAGCCGATCTCTGGCTAGCAGCGAGAATCATCGAGACAGAGGCTTATTACCTAAAGGAGAAGGGCAGTCACTCCTCCCTCGGTTTTACAGAGGCCCGCAAAGCTATGTTCATGACGCCAGGCACTATCTACATGTATTACGCCCGGGGAGGAGATTCATTGAATTTTTCAGCTCGAGGTGAAGGAAATGGAGTGTTAATCAAGTCCGGCGTAGTTCACATCGACCATCAATCACCAAAAACAAATATAAAGGTAATGCAATCGATGAATCCCATCAATGGCCGGGTAAGGTCAATCGAACGTCTCTGCAGCGGACAAACACTCCTATGCAAATCCCTCGGATTGAAAGTCAGTGATTGGAACAAAAANAAACTAAAGCGCGACAGATTGATCCTACAAGACCTTGGTGATAGTCCCTCCGAACTGATACAAACAATGAGACTAGGAATTCCGACTGGTCGCGACGCACATCTACCTTACCGTTTTTTGCACCCGGATTTTCTGCATAGGGCCACCAAGAACCCTCTAAGAGCCAAGCATGAGATTGTTCACTTAACATAGCCTGCTAATTTCTCTGCATAGAATCGACAAGTCTGTCCAAGTCCCTAAGCCGAACTAGAGGATCTTTGATCTCAAGCATGCGCTGTTTGAATTCGTTTGGACANGGCAGAAGTTCAGTGAGACGTGCACTAACTTCCCCCGCTTGATTCATATCACATACAAGACCCAGCCGTTGAACGGCTTTATGAGACATCAGTGACTCCAAAAGGCTGGTAAGATGCCCTCGGTCTCTGGGCATCTTTACGGGAGCTTCATCTGGCAGAAACTTAACGTCACCCATCATTAGACGATCCGCCTGTTCATACTCATGATGAATGACGAACTTCTTGACACCTTCTACGATGATCCCAAGCATACCATTAGGTANTAAATCAAAGTCAACGATCGTGCAGTACGTTCCAAAACGTGAGACCGCTGGCAATTGCTGCTCGAGATCACGCAGAAACTGATCACCCTCAGTAATCATGATTACTCCAAACCCATCACCTTCACGTAAGCAACTTTTGACCATATCGATATAGCGAGTTTCTAAAATCTGAAGATGCAATCGACCCCCAGGGAATACAACCAGAGGCAACGGGAATAGCGGTATGTGAGCCATAAAGGTATTCTACCTCAACACAGTAGGAGAAATCGGCCTGGAACTACTAGAAACTATTGTCCTTGCCTTGATTCAGGGCATCACGGAATTTCTACCAATCTCCAGTTCAGCACACCTCGTGTTGCCATCACAGTTATTGGGTTGGGATGATCAAGGCCTCGCCTTTGATACCGCTGTGCATTTCGGATCCTTACTTGCACTCCTAATCTTCTTTCGTACCGACCTGGTCANGCTANTTGGCGCTGGCTCTCGAAAATTAGCCGGAGATTCGACTGTTGAAGGTAGTTTCGCGCTGAACCTCCTTATCGCAAGCCTACCAATTATCCCCGTCGGATACTTTGCGCGTTTCTTCATCGAGGACCAGTTTCGTANCCTTGAAGTCATAGCTACCACTACTATTGTTTTTGGTCTGGCTCTATGGGCGGCTGACCGTTCGAACTATAAAGGCTCCAAATCACTGACCCCATTACTTGCAATATGGATCGGAGTAGCTCAGTGCCTTGCTCTTATCCCCGGCACCTCAAGAAGCGGAATTACGATGACCGCGGCGCTCCTTGCCGGTTTCTCGAGGACCGATGCAACGAAGATATCCTTACTGATCTCCATACCGACGATANTGGCAGCAACCTGCCTGAAACTATTCGACTTGGCCTCCTCTAACGAACCTACCGATTGGTACGCCGTCTGCGTTGGTGGTGTCGTTTCGAGCATATCAGCTTATCTGTGCATCAAGTTTCTGCTGAGCTTTATCGAGCAAATAGGCTTTCTACCCTTCGTTGCTTACCGCCTCATGCTTGGCACAATACTGCTCGTGATTCTTACCATCTAACCTCAGGGAACCTATGGAATTACTACTTGAAAACATACATGAATACATCGGCAATGAAGTGACAACAACCGAGTGGGTTTTCATCGATCAGATGCAGGTCGATATTTTCGGTAAAGTGACCCGATGGTATAACCAAGGACACAACGACCCAAGCTGGGCCGCCGAAAACAGCCCTCATGGTGGTACTCTCCTACATGGCTTCTTTACAATCAGCCTTATCACTCACTTCTTGAAACTCGGTGGCTTCTATTTTCCCGATGGCCGAGACCCCCTGAATTACGGTATGGACAAAGTAAGAATTCTTAGGCCTGTTCTAATAGGCGAAGGAATCAAATTGAGGGACCGCATTTCACTACTGGACGTTAAGAACAAAGATGCAGGTTGTCGATTGATAAAGACTGGTCACCAGATAGAGACAGATGACAACGCTGAGGGACCAGCCGCTTATATCGAGTATCTGAACTTATGGTATCCGAAGTAACCTTACCTGAAACGGGCCACCATTTTTTAGATAGCGACGCAACTAACCGCCTTGATAAGCTCCGAGAGTAGATGGGCAAATTCCCTGGACCGGCAAGGCTTGGGTTAAAAAGGGATATCGTCGTCAAAATCGTCGTCAGGTGGTGGCCCAAAGTCATTCATACCACCGCCACTATTGGAATTAGAAGGCCCAGGTGCTGATCCACCGCCAAAACCGCCACCGCCCATTTCACCACGTGAATCGAGCATCTGCATTTCATTCACTACAATCTCCGTCGTGTAGTGTTTCTGACCATCTCGTTCCCAGTCTCGGGTCCTCAGTTCACCTTCGACATAAACCTTCGAACCTTTTTTTAGGTATTCGCCAGCAATTTCTGCGAGACGGTTGAAAAAAACTACACGGTGCCACTCTGTTCGTTCCTTATTTTCACCTGAGTCACGATCTCGCCATTGCTTAGACGTTGCCAACGATGCATTCGTTACCGCACCACCACTCGGCATGTAACGCGTCTCAGGGTCTCGTCCTAAATTACCAACGAGGATAACTTTGTTCACTCCGCGAGCCATGTTTTTCTCCTTTTTTAACGGCAGACTACCTAGACCGGTCTACTTCGTGGATTCCTCGGGCCTTGCCCACTTGCTGACACTCTCTTCTATGAAGACTGACTCATCTACCTTCAGATAAGCAACCTGCTCTTCCTCAATGATCACCGCATCGATGACGCCATCTAGAGATAATAACGCTTCCACCCGCTGATTTGCATCTAGGTACGACATTTCTCCCAGTGGTATCGTCCGAGCAGCATTTGGGGAGGTTGACGGAAAACTTAGGCAAACACAAAGCCAGACAACAATTAGCCCAACATTAACGGATAAGAGAGTGTTGTAATCCGAGAATGACAAAATCCAACCACCAAGCGCTCCTCCCGCAAAAATTCCAAGAAATTGAGACGTTGTATAAACGCCCATTGCTGTGCCTCGCGCTCCCGCCTCAGACTGTCTGCTGACCTGTGCCGGCAGAACGACTTCCAGCAAATTGAAAGCTATGAAGAAGAGAAGAGCCGCAAATAGCACCCACCAATAACCCGCAAAACTACCCATGATCCAACATGCTATCAGGGCAAGTGAAACAACCAAGACCAGCAGCACTCTCACATCCGTAAGTCGATCAGAGAGCCACATAAATGGCAACATACCGATGAAAGATATTCCAAGTAACGCCAAATAATAAAGCGAGTGATCAGCAAATTCGATTCGACCGGTATTAAGGAATAAAACGGGCAATACCATAAATAAGGATACAAGCAGGTAGTGCGACACAAAAATACTAAGGTTCAAACGCCATAGCCCCTGGTTTCCTATAACAACACCGATCAAATTTTTCTGTACCTTCGTATCAAGGTTGATACTCCTAACTTGTGGCGTCGCGATAAACAGTAACAAAATCACCAAACCTAAAAGACCCAGCGCAGCCGTCAGAAAAAAAATGCCTGATAACCCAATGTAGCTTGAGATTAGGGGTCCAAGGATCAGAGACAAACCAAAGGAGCCAGCTATGGCGATACCTACTAAAGCCATTGCCTTCGCTCGCTGATCGACCCGCGTAAGATCTGACAAAAGCGCTAATAGTGAACTGGCTATTGCACCGCAACCCTGCATAAACCTACCAAGGATCAGAACGTGGATATTTTCAGCGAAGCCCGCTATCAAACTGCCAGCTATAAATAATCCAAGGCCTAGACCGATAACCTGCTTCCGACCGATACGATCGGAGAGCAGACCTAAGGGAATCTGAAGTGCTGCTTGCGAAAGACCGTAGATACCAATCGCCAGACCTAGGAGAAATGGAGTGGCGCCAGTTATTTCAAGCGCCGAGACTGGCAAGACCGGTAAGACCATAAATAGACCAAGCATACGGACGAGATAGAGTAGTCCGATGCCTGAAGCTGCACAAAATTCCTGCTGATTCATACCAGTTTATAAACGCCGATCCCTCAAGAGCTTTGCTGTTGTGAAAGAGAGAGAAAACGACTATCTCTAAACGTCGCGGATGATAGCAGAATCAGGATTCGATAACAGTTTACACGCACACTATNCTGAGTTTATTTTACCTATAAGTTGAGACGCGAGTTAGCCCATCCNAAAGCTTTTCACTCTTTCGTTGCAGAGTAATAGCTGATCTTGAGACACTANCGGTTTTGACTTTGCGACATCGCCCATGGGCCAGATTTCGATTCAAGGGGCAAAAACCCACAACCTAAAAAACATTAGCCTGGACATCCCCCGGGACAAGTTGGTTGTCATCACGGGGCTCTCCGGTTCAGGAAANTCTTCCCTGGCATTCGATACCTTGTATGCAGAGGGACAAAGGCGTTACGTTGAGTCGCTNTCGGCCTATGCGCGACAGTTCNTATCGATAATGGAAAAGCCGGACGTAGAGCATATTGAAGGTTTGTCACCCGCCATTTCCATCGAGCAGAAATCAACNAGCCACAACCCCCGCTCTACCGTTGGCACCATTACAGAGATCTATGACTACTTGCGACTTCTCTTCGCGCGCGTCGGAGAACCACACTGCCCCACTCACGGTATCAAGTTGGAGGCTCAATCGATCAGCCAGATGGTCGACCATGTTCTCAGCTTTCCTGAGGGCACACGAGTAAATCTCCTAGCGCCGGTGATACGCGATCGCAAAGGTGAACATTTACACGTCTTCAAACAGCTTTCGACACAAGGTTTTGTCAGAGCTCGCATCAATGGCATCATCACGGATCTAGATGATGCTCCAGCCCTCGACAAAAACAAGAAACATACAATAGAGGTTGTCATAGATCGATTTCGCATTCGCGATGATCTNAAAACTCGCCTTGCTGACTCCTTCGAGATAGCCGTTGCGGTAGCTGATGGAGTTGCCGCTATTTCTTTCATGGATCTTGATAGAGAAGACCAGCTATTCTCATCCAGATTCGCCTGTCCCGAATGTGGTCANGCTATACAAGAGTTGGAACCTAGGTTTTTCTCCTTTAATAACCCTGCGGGTGCCTGTAAGTTATGCGACGGCTTAGGCATCCAGCAGTTTTTCGATCCCAGCCATGTTGTCGCGTATCCAGAGCTGTCACTAGCCGAGGGAGCAATACCCGGTTGGGACCGGAGGAATATCTATTATTTTCAGATGCTTAGTTCGCTCGCAATTCATTATAATTTCGCGTTAGACCAACCGTTCAGTTCCCTNCCAGAGCATGCCCAGCGCGTTGTTTTAAGAGGAAGCGGTGAGGAAGAAATACAGTTNCGCTACATTAACGANAAAGGTGACAGCTACACCCGAGCACANGCTTTCGAGGGTATCCTTAGAAACATGGAGCGACGTTACCAGGAGACAGAATCGCAGATGGTTCGCGAAAATCTGTCAAAGTTCCTCTCGAAACAAGCTTGTCCTGAATGCAATGGCGCACGATTAAACGCCGATTCCAGNGCAGTGACGATCGAGGGCAANTCTTTGTCCGACATTACNGATAGAACTGTTGGCGANGCGTATGACTATTTCGAAAAGCTTNCCCTCTCTGGTCAGCGAAAAGAAATTGCAGAGAAGATTCTTAAGGAGATAAGCGCAAGACTTGGGTTTCTCACCGATGTTGGCCTNGAATATCTATCCTTGTCACGNAGCGCTGATACACTNTCCGGCGGCGAAGCCCAGAGAATACGTCTTGCAAGCCAAATCGGAGCAGGACTCGTAGGCGTCATGTATATACTGGATGAACCATCCATCGGCCTGCATCAACGAGATAACCAACGCCTACTAACTACGCTGACCAGGTTAAGAGACCTGGGAAACTCAGTGATCATCGTAGAACATGATGAGGAAGCGATACGNGAAGCAGATTTCGTTGTGGACATCGGGCCCGGAGCCGGTATAAACGGAGGCGAAATCGTAGCCAGTGGCAGCGTATCAGACATAATTGAAGAGCCNCGGTCAATTACAGGGCAATTCCTTTCCGGTTCCAGAAAAATTGATATTCCTACTAAACGCCACACTTTTGATCAGGACAAGGTCCTGGCGCTGACAGGTGCGAAAGGGAACAATCTTAACAATATTAATCTGATACTCCCTATCGGTCTCCTTACCTGCATAACTGGCGTTTCCGGNTCCGGTAAGTCGACNCTCATTAACCAGACACTTTATCCGCTAGCCGCGCGGGAATTGAATGGTGCTACTAATCCTCAGGTAGCACCTTACGAGGACATTTCCGGACTCGAGCAATTAGACAAAGTCGTCGACATTGATCAAAGCCCGATTGGGCGTACACCTCGCTCCAACCCAGCAACCTACACCAATATTTTNACACCAATAAGGGAACTCTTCGCGGCCACCCAGGAAGCGAGGTCCCGGGGCTACAAGGCTGGTCGATTTAGCTTTAATGTAAAAGGCGGGCGTTGCGAGGCCTGCCANGGAGACGGTCTAATTAAAGTCGAAATGCATTTTTTGCCTGACATATATGTCACGTGCGACGAATGTAAAGGCGAACGATACAATAGAGAAACACTAGAGATTCTTTACAAAGGCAAGAATATCCATGAGGTCCTCGATATGACCGTGGAAGAGGCACTGACATTCCTTAATGCCGTCCCCGTCATAGCTCGTCGACTTCAGACATTGCTTGATGTAGGTCTCGGCTACATNAAGTTAGGGCAAAGTGCAACTTCACTTTCCGGCGGAGAGGCACAGCGCGTAAAACTTTCACGCGAACTTTCCAAGCGTGACACCGGTAAAACGCTGTATATACTCGACGAGCCAACTACAGGACTCCACTTCCACGATATCCAGCAGTTGCTAGACGTTATTCATCGGTTACGCGACCGCGGCAACACTGTGGTCGTCGTCGAGCATAACTTGGATGTTATAAANACCGCGGATTGGATCATTGATTTGGGGCCCGAAGGAGGAACCGGCGGTGGTAAAATAATCGCTAGTGGCACTCCCGAAGAACTGATTTGCCAGCCCCANTCCAGCACTGCACAATACCTCAAGCCCTGTTTAATGGCCTAAAGAACTACTCGGACTTAAACCGGCGGACTTTGTCATTATTAGTAGTTGATTTCCTTCGACCGCTTATCCAACAAGCGAGCTAGCTCTCACTTAAGAGATATGCTAACTGATCGGGATACTCCGAATTTCTCAGTACCTTGCTGGGTAAAGATCTTAATCTTCGTCATCGCCCTCAAAATCGTCATCGAAATCATCATCGTTNTCNGGCAANGGNCGATCNACCAGTTCGACAAATGCCATCGGCGCNGCATCTCCAGATCGAAACCCGCACTTCAAAATGCGCGTATATCCGCCCGGGCGATTCTCATAACGGGGGCCAAGCTCGGCAAAAAGCTTTCCAACGGCTGCCTTACTGCCGGTTCTCGCAAAAGCCAACCGACGATTAGCAACCGAGTCACTCTTGGCAAGCGTAATTAGAGGTTCGGCTACCCGTTTTAGCTCCTTGGCCTTCGGCACAGTTGTCTTGATGACTTCGTGTTCGATCAACGAGACAGCCATATTTTTGAACATCGCTTTTCGATGACTNCTGTTTCGGTTNAGTTGTCTGCCACTTTTACGGTGTCGCATGACGGTGTTCCTTTAGCTCTTGTATTTTGTTTTACGATTCTGAGTTACCGCTCGATTCAGAAATCAGTATAACGGTTGCCCCACTAGCTCTTTAGCCCAACACCCTATCATCGCCTCGGAGACTGGACGGCGGCCAGTTTTCCAGACGCATTCCCAGAGACAGCCCACGGCTGGCAAGCACATCCTTAATTTCCGTCAGCGACTTTTTCCCTAAATTCGGAGTCTTAAGAAGCTCAACCTCAGTCCGACGAATTAAGTCGCCAATATAATAAATGTTCTCCGCCTTCAGACAGTTAGCTGACCGAACCGTGAGTTCCAAATCATCAACTGGNCGCAAAAGGATCGGATCTATCTCGTCCTCTTCTTCCACCGCTTCGACTTCAGCTTCGCTTTCAAGGTCAACAAAAACTGCTACCTGCTGCTGCAGGATAGTAGCAGCACGCCGAATAGCCTCTTCAGGGTCAATTGTTCCGTTGGTTTCTAAATCTAGAATNAGCTTGTCAAGGTCAGTTCGTTGTTCAACTCGTGCGCTATCAACTTTATAAGCAACTCGGCGAACTGGTGAGTAGCTCGCATCTAATAACAGACTACCTATTATTCTGGACTCTTCTTCGTCCACTGTCCGAACGTCTGCGGGTTCATAACCGCGACCGCGACCGATCTGAGCACGCAACTTAAGCTGTCCATTCTCATTCAAATTCGCGATGACGTGTTCTGGGTTTGCGATTTCAATGTCGTGACCNAGCTGAAAGTCGGCTGCAGTAACTACTCCTGGACCTTGAACATCAAGTGAAATTTCAGCTTCGTCCGAAGCATTTAACTTGACAGCAACTCCTTTCANGTTCANCAAGATTTCGATGACATCTTCTTGTACACCTTCGATTGTGCTGTATTCATGCAGAACNCCATCGATTTCTGTTTCTACAATTGCACAACCAGGCATAGATGAAAGCAAAATACGGCGCAANGCATTGCCGAGCGTATGACCAAAACCCCTTTCAAGAGGCTCAAGGACGACGCTTGCCTGAGTTGGGCTCGCCTGATCCACCTGAATGTGTTTCGGTGTCAAAAATTCTANTGAGGAATGTGCCATTGTGGTCTCCGCTCTTTCCGTTATTTCGAGTACAACTCTACGATCAGGTTTTCATTAATTTCCTGAGACAGATCTTCCCGCTCGGGATAAGATTTGAACACGCCTTCCATTTTATCGGCGTTAACTTCAACCCAGGGTACCGGCGCACGATTGGCCGCCAGTGCCAGCGCGCCTTGNATACGCAGCTGATTTCGTGACTTTTCCCGNANGCAAATAGTATCGCCAGNNTCAACCTGATAGCTGGGAATATTGATAANATTTCCGTTAACAGTAATCGACTTGTGACTNACCAACTGGCGTGCTTCCGCCCTCGTCGACCCATAGCCCATACGATAGACAACATTGTCCAGACGACGTTCAAGAATTCTGAGAAGGTTCATGCCCGTGGCGCCTTTCTGACGATCAGCTTTCTTGTAATAATTTCGGAATTGCTTTTCCAGAACGCCATAAAGNCGTCGAACTTTCTGCTTCTCACGCAGCTGAATCGCGTAATCTGAATTACGAGCTCGCTTAGCACCATGCATCCCAGGTGTCGATTCAGCACGACATTTTGACTCCAGTGGGCGCACACCGCTCTTGAGGAAAAGATCCGTTCCTTCGCGTCGTGATAATTTCAATTTGGGTCCGAGATATCGGGCCATGCTTATTCTCCTCGGTTGTCCTTTTTATACCCGTCGTCGCTTAGGTGGACGGCACCCGTTGTGCGGTATAGGGGTGACATCCGTAATATTGGTNATTCTAAAACCGCAGGCATTCAGNGCACGAACCGCNGCTTCTCTGCCNGGTCCNGGNCCCTTAACGAACACTTCNAGATTTTGNACACCGAATTCAAGAGCTGTAGTGCCGGCNCGTTCCGCAGCGACCTGAGCTGCAAAAGGGGTGCTTTTACGAGCACCTCGGAANCCTGAACCTCCCGCGGTCGCCCATGCCANAGCACCGCCCTGNCGATCNGTGATCATNATAATGGTGTTATTGAATGACGCGTGGATATGTGCAAGCCCATCTACGACCTGTCTCTTCCNTTTGCGNCGGACAACTGGNTGGGTCGGCTCTGCCACTTCTTCGGTTGCTNTAACTGTTTCGGATTCAGACATATTTTTTATGCTCTATTGAGGCTTATTTTCGGACAGGACGCTTGGGTCCTTTCCGGGTTCTGGCGTTCGTTTTAGTGCGTTGGCCACGCAGCGGCAGCCCACGTCTATGGCGGATACCGCGATAGCATCCAAGGTCCAATAAACGCTTAATGTTGAGCTGGTTTTCACGCCGAAGGTCTCCTTCAACGTTTAACTTGGCAATTTCACTACGTAGCTTATCTAGCTGATCCTCAGAAAGGTCCTGTACCTTAACTGATGGACTTACACCGGTGGTTTCGCAAAGCCGCTTGGCGGTCGTTCGACCAATACCGAATATATAAGTCAGAGAAATCTCTGTATGTTTGTTATCGGGGATGTTTATCCCTGCTAATCGAGCCATTCCTATTAACCCTGTCGTTGCTTATGACGAGGCTCAGTGCAAATCACGCGAACTGAACCTTTACGCCGGATGATGCGGCAGTTTCTGCACATCTTTTTTACTGAAGCTCTGACCTTCATAGTCTATCTTCCCTTCCTTTTACGACCGGCTAACCCGGCCATGGCGCAATAACCACTAGCGCCGACCAAAATTCTGTAAATTTGATTTTTTCATCAGCGATTCGTACTGATGCGACATCAGGTGAGTTTGCACCTGCGCCATAAAGTCCATGACTACCACCACAACAATCAATAACGCCGTGCCACCTAACTGGAAAGTTATGTTGAACTGAACTATCAGAGCCTGAGGCAAAAGGCATACAGCGGTCATATATAGCGCACCAACCAGAGTGAGACGTGTCAAAATCGTATCAATATGTCTTGCCGTCTGATCACCTGGCCGGAAACCAGGGATAAAAGCGCCGGAACGTTTTAAGTTATCTGCGACTTCCTTCGGGTTAAACATAATTGCGGTGTACCAGAAGCAGAAGAAAATAATACCCATAGAAAACAAAATGATGTTCAAGGGCTGACCAGGCGCAATCAAAAGAGCAAAGTCTTGCAGCCACTCCATGCCCGGCGATTGGCCGAACCACTGGCCTATAGATGCCGGGAAAAGCAATAACGAGCTGGCAAATATCGCTGGTATAACACCCGCCATATTTACCTTTAAAGGCAAATGGCTGCTCTGGGAGGCGAACTGCTGCCGGCCCTGCTGACGTCTTGCATAATTGATGGTGATTCGTCGTTGCCCACGCTCAACGAAAACCACTCCAGCAACTATCGCTATAGCCAGCGCACCGATACCAAGCAGCGCAATAATGGAAATTTCTCCCTGCCGAGCCTGCTCAAACGACTGACCAATAGCGCTTGGAAAGCCGGCAACGATACCAGCAAAAATTAGAACCGAAATACCGTTTCCAACGCCACGTTCTGTCACCTGCTCACCCAGCCACATCATGAACATTGCACCCGTCACGAGCGTAGTAACAGCGACAAAAATGAATGCGGGTCCGGGTGTAAACGCCAAACCTTGGCCCTGTAGTCCATTCGCCATCGCAAATCCCTGAACAGTTGCCANGAATAAGGTTCCGTATCGAGTCCATTGATTGATTTTNCGACGTCCCGCTTCNCCCTCTTTCCTGAGNTGCTGCAATGATGGGGTCGTAGCAACAATTAGATTNGANATNATAGAAGCCGAAATATAGGGCATNATGCCCAACGCNAGGATNCTCATTCTTTCTATGGCACCGCCAGAAAACATATTNAGCAACTCCAGAATACCGCCCTGATTCGCATCGAACAGNGCCCGTAAACGTTCAGGATTAATGCCGGGCACAGGGATATGGCTGCCTATTCTGTATACAACCAAAGCAAGCAAAACAAACATCAGACGTTGGCGAAGCTCTGTTAGCCCACCGCCTGACATCATTGTTTTCGCTTGTTGTTGTGCTGTTACGCTATTCATTTTCCTACTAATATTTCTTTAACTTTGTATTCTTCACAATAACTCTACTTCGAAGTGTCTTCTAACCAATGCACATTATTGATTGCGTTCGGCCTAACTTCATTTACCTTGTTACTCTTCTATCTTCCCGCCTGCTGCTTCTATCGCTTCTCTAGCGCCTTTGGTTGCCTTGATTCCCTTGAGCGTTAATGGGCGATCTATAGAGCCTGAAAGGATAACTTTGGCTCGTTTCATCGTGCCTTGAACCATGTTCGCCTTTCCAGAGTTTGCATATCAACCACATCGCCGTCGACTTTAGCTATCTCGGACAAAGTAACCTCAGCCGTGGTTCGAGCCTTTGCAGAGTTAAACCCAAACTTAGGTAGGCGCATTTGCAGAGGCTGTTGGCCACCCTCGAAGCCACGACGGATACTCCCACCGGATCTGGACTTTTGACCTTTATGGCCGCGCCCACAAGTTTTTCCAAGCCCGCTGCCGATGCCTCGTCCGACACGCTTGCGCCTCTTCTGACTGCCGGCTCCCGGTTTCAACGTATTAAGATGCATTTTCTATTCTTCCTTTAGCTCTAGACTGCAATCGAATGCGGCCTAGCTTATTCTTCGACACTCACCATGTAGGAAACCTTATTAATCATGCCCCGTACGGACGGCGTGTCTTCTACTTCGATAGTGTGATTGATTTTTCTCAAGCCCAAACCTAGGACGCATGCCTTGTGTGCCTTTAACCGACCGATGCTGCTCTTCGTTTGGGTTACTTTGATTGTCTTTGCAACCATCTTCTAATACCTATTCTCTGCGGCGTTAGCCGATAATTTGTTCAACTGTCTTACCACGTTTCTCCGCGACGCTTTCCGGGGATCGCATTTCCTCAAGCCCCCTGAAAGTCGCCCTAAGGACATTCACCGGATTAGTTGATCCATAAGACTTGGCTAGTACATTTTGAACCCCTGCAACTTCAAGGACAGCGCGCATAGTCTTACCAGCAATAACACCGGTGCCTTCGGACGCAGGCTGCATAAAAATTTTGGATGCGCCGTGACGGGCGGTGATCGGATACTGAATGGTGGAACCTTTCAAGTCCACGGTGATCATGTTTCGGCGCGCTGCTTCCATCGCCTTTTGAATAGCNAGAGGAACTTCACGAGCTTTACCNCGTCCATAGCCAACCCTNCCGTTACCATCGCCAACTACAGTCAACGCGGTAAAACCGAATATTCGACCGCCCTTGACTACCTTGGCAACCCGGTTCACCTGAACCAGTTTCTCCTGGATGCCTTCTTCATTTTCCTTTTCGTTGTAAGCCATTAGCTATACCCTTTTGTATCTACGAGATCCCTCGCGTATCGAAGAACACGTTAAAACTGTAATCCACCTGAACGGGCTGCTTCAGCAAGGGCCTTTACTCTACCGTGGTATTTGTACCCTGATCGATCAAAGGCTACTCTTTCGATTCCTGCCTCTTTCGCCTTGACAGCGATAGAAGAACCTACCTTAGCCGCATCGCTGACATTTCCTTTATTCTCAGCCCGAATATCTGCATCGAGAGATGAGGCGGCAGCTTTGACGATATCACCAGAAGCAGAAATGATTTGTGCATAGATATGCCGNGGCGAACGGTAAACAGACAACCTTGGAATTTCCAACTCACGAATGTGCATGCGGGCACGCCGCGCTCGTCTAAGACGTTGATCTTTCTTTTTACTCATACTTTATTCCGACCCTTCACTTTAATCCCCGCCTTATTCAGAGACTTGCTTGACCACTTTATTTCTTCTAACTATTTTTTCTTCGCTTCTTTACGCTTCACAATTTCGTTGGCATAACGGACACCCTTGCCTTTGTATGGCTCNGGTGGNCGAAAAGCTCGAATTTCTGCTGATACTTGACCGACCAATTGTTTATCGATGCCGCGAACCACCACCTGAGTTTGGCTTGGTGTTTCAATATCCACACCTTCAGGCACCTGATACTCAACCGGATGCGAGAAACCAAGAGAGAGATTCAACTTTTTACCCTGAGCCTGGGCCCTGTAACCCACACCGATGAGTTCGAGCTGCTTTTCAAAACCATCAGATACGCCCGTTACCATATTGTTCGCTAACGCACGAAAAGTACCCGAGAGAGCGTGCGACTTTTTAGTGGTGTTTACCGCAGAGAACTTTAGTTGGCTTTCGTCCTGCGTGATATCCACGAGTTGGTGTATAGTCAGAGACAAACTGCCTTTTGGGCCTTTGATACTAAGCTCCTGACCAGCCAGTGCCACCTCGACATTACTCGGAATTAAAACAGGTGAATTCGCTATACGTGACATCTTTTTTCCTCTCTCTTACTTATCCATCTCTTTCTTGGCGCATCTATGGGCTATTCAGCCTTAGAACACCGAGCAGATAAGCTCGCCTCCTACTCCCACGGCTCTCGCAGCCCGATCGGTCATCACACCCTTGTTGGTTGACAGAATAATCACTCCCAGGCCACCTTTGACCTGAGGGATATCGTCTTTACTCTTATACTGTCGCAGGCCTGGACGGCTAAGCCGACTAATCTCTTCTATAACCGGCNGACCTTCGTGATAACGCAGCGTAATANACAAATTCGCTTTNCCGCCTTCTGAGTCAGAANTGCTATGACTNTCGATATATCCCTCTTCCTCNAGCACTTTAGCAACAGCGATCTTTAGACCGGAAGAAGGCATAGAGATTGCTTCGATACCGGCTTGTTGAGCGTTCCTAATGCGTGTCAGCATATCTGCCATAGGATCTTGCATTGTCATTTGTATTACCTCTTACCAGCTCGACTTAACCAGACCAGGAACATCACCACGCATAGCAGCTTCACGAAGCTGGGTTCGGGATAAACCAAATCGTCGATATACAGCGTGAGGGCGGCCGGTGAGCGAACACCGGCGCATCTGCCGAGAGGGACTCGCATTACGAGGCAATTTCTGCAACTTANGTTGAGCATCCCACCTCTCTTCATCCGTCGCAGTGGTGCTCTTGATGATCGCTTTCAGCTCTAAGCGCTTAGCCGCGTACTTTTTTGCTATTTTTTGACGCTTCAACTCGCGATTTACCATCGATACCTTTGCCATAAATAGTTCCTGTTAATGTGCCCGCTTAGCTTGCTTCTCGAAGCGGGAAGTTAAATGCTCTGAGCAACGCACGGGCCTGTTCATCTGTTTTNGCCGTCGTGGTGATCGAAATATCTAGACCGCGTATCTTNTCGATCTTGTCATAATCAATCTCTGGAAAGATGATCTGTTCTTGAACACCCATACTAAAGTTACCGCGGCCGTCGAAAGATTTGGGGCTTATACCCCTAAAGTCACGTGTTCTTGGAATGGCGATATTGATCAACCTGTCCAAAAATTCATACATTTGATGTTTACGCAAAGTAACTTTGCAACCTATAGGGAAGTCTTCGCGTATTTTAAAGCCAGCAATAGATTTGCGGGCCTTCGTCAAAACCGGCTTTTGACCGGCAATCAACTCAAGGTCAGCTACAGCAGCCTCAAGTTGCTTGCGATCCGCTACCGCTTCACCAACTCCCATGTTGAGTGTAATCTTAATAATGCGAGGCACTTCCATCGCGTTGCTCAAGCTCAACTCTTGCTGAAGTTTTTCTCGTATTTCTTGGTTATAAACCTGTTGTAAATCAGCCATCTCGCTTAACCATCTATTGCTTCTCCGGTAGATTTGAAAACGCGAACCTTATTCCCGTCCTCTACCTTAATACCGACCCTATCGGCTTTATTCGTCCCACTGTTATAAATCGCAACATTGGAAGCCTGAATCGGCGCTTCTTTTTCGATAATGCCCCCAGGCTGCCCCATCTGAGGATTACCTTTCGTGTGCCGCTTGATCATATTTACACCGGAAACAAATAGACGGCCATCGTCAAGCAGATTTGTGACGACTCCCGTCTTACCTTTGTCCTTACCAGTGATCACGATCACCTGGTCATCCTTTTTAATCTTCTGCATTACTTCTGCCTCTAGACAAACGTCCGNTTACAATACTTCGGGAGCCAGGGAAATGATCCGCATGAAGTTCTCGTTCCTCANTTCGCGCGTCACTGGACCAAAAATGCGTGTNCCGATAGGCTGTTTCTGAGCGTTAAGNAGCACTGCGGCGTTACCATCGAATTTNATCAGACTACCGTCTGATCTCCGCACACCTTTCTTTGTCCTCACAACGACCGCATCCAGAACCTGTCCCTTACGCACTCGTCCTCGTGGTATCGCCTCTTTTACGGTTACCTTGATGATGTCACCAACACTAGCATAGCGACGCTTCGAACCCCCCAGCACCTTAATGCACATAACTTTACGTGCTCCGCTATTGTCTGCGATATCCAGATATGTCTGAGCCTGAATCATCTTCCTACTCCAAAGTAACTTGAGGTTCAGTGATANGCCGTTAAANACCGGCTGGTATCACCTTCCACTTACTATCCAATAATTGTCGCTTTTCGATCGATCGTGCTGAGTTTCCAGGACTTAGTCTTAGAAATCGGTCGAGTTTCTTCTATGGTCACCAGATCTCCTTCCTGACACTGATTTTCTTCATCATGAGCGTGGATCTTCTTTGATCTTTTAATGTACTTGCCGTAAAGCGGATGCTTAATTCGGCGTTCCACAAGCACGGTAATTGTCTTATCCATTTTGTTGGAAACCACCGTACCGCTAGCACTTCTGGATAGTTCTGAGTCAGTCATCACCTACGCCTTACGCCTCTTTGCGCTTTTCATTCAGCACGGTCTTGACCCGCGCNATATCTTTTTTTACTTCCTTGAGCATATGGGATTGCCCCAATTGACCAGTAGACTGCTGCATCCGATAGTTAAAGTGTTCCTTAGAAAGGTTCTCAACTTCCTGTTGGAGCTCTTCTAACGTCTTCTCTCTGAGTTCCGATGCTTTCATACGCTTATTCTCTTATCAGTTAACGCTATATCGTTTACATTACTTGACGCTTTACAAAGGTCGTCGGGAAAGGCAACTTTGCTGCCGCTAAACTGAACGCTTCTCTCGCCAACTCTTCAGAAACACCCTCCATTTCATAAAGCACTTTACCTGGCTTGACCTGCGCTACCCAGTACTCGACATTACCCTTGCCCTTCCCCTGACGCACCTCGAGTGGCTTACTGGTAATCGGCTTGTCCGGGAAAACACGAATCCAGATTTTACCACCACGCTTGACATGACGAGTCATCGCTCGCCTTCCAGCTTCGATCTGACGCGCGGTCATTCGACCACGGCCAGTAGCTTTCAGAGCGAATTCGCCAAAGGAGACAGTACTGCCTCTATGTGCGAGGCCTCGGTTGCGCCCTTTATGTTGTTTTCTGAACTTGGTTCTCTTTGGTTGTAACATTACTTTTTATCCGATTACCTCACTCTTTTTAACGCCTAACCCAAGCTTTGACCGCTTGCTTCTACTTCTTCTCTGTCTCCTATCACTTCGCCTTTGAAGATCCAGACCTTTACACCGAGAATACCGTAGGTGGTCAGTGCTTCTGCAGTCGCGTAGTCGACGTCCGCTCTCAAAGTGTGCAACGGAACACGACCTTCATGGTAAGTTTCAGATCTAGCGATCTCAGCACCGCCTAGTCGACCCGCGACACGGACTTTAATCCCTTCTGCACCAAGACGCGTGGCGTTTTGCATAACTCGTTTCATAGCACGACGAAATTGAACACGGCGCTCAAGCTGCTGAGCAACATTTTGCGCTACCAGATGAGCATCAAGCTCAGGCTTTCTTATTTCTTCAATATTTATATGCACCGGCACACCCATCATCTGGGCTATTTGCTGTCGTAGCCTTTCAACATCCTCGCCCTTTTTGCCTATGACGATGCCAGGTCTTGCTGTATGAATAGTAATCCTCGCAGTTTGTGCTGGACGCTGAATTTCTATTCGACTGACAGATGCCTGTACTAATTTTTTCCTTATGTACTCCCGAACTTTCAGATCAATA
>NZNP01000024.1 GCA_002694945.1 Gammaproteobacteria bacterium | reverse complement strand
ACTTCTTCTCCTATGTGTGAATCTCTTAGCTGGCCGCACAAGTGGGTTCGCATTTTTTTCCCTATTACCTTTAGTAGAAATTCTTTTAACGGTTTTTAAAAGGTTTTGAAACTTTCATCAACAATGAAGCATCCGCGCCAGAGATCCCTTTTCCAATTTATTTAGACGTTGCCGACGAGGACGAATTGCCAGAACTTCCGCTAGAAGAGCTAGAAGAAGAAGTACTGCTAGAACCTCCGCTAGAGGAGCTAGAAGAAGAAGTGCTGCTAGAAGAGTCAGAACTAGGACCAGAATTCGCTCCGCTTGCTTCAGACCCAGAAGATGAGGCCTCCCCCCCTGAAACATTTTTCTTTTTACCCGTTTTGAAGTCAGTCTCGTACCATCCACTCCCTTTCAGTCTGAAAGCTGCCGCAGATACCAACTTTGCTAGCTTCGGTGCCTTACATGCAGGACATATTCTCAATGGTTCATCGGACATTTTTTGCAATTTTTCCAATTTATGACCACAGGCTTCACATTGGTATTCATAGATCGGCATTTTCTTCTCTTAAACCTCGTCCATCCTTGTTAAGTTGAAATCCGTATCAAGTTTTTGCTAACAAATTAAGTTCTTAGGATACGCATCTATATTTTTAGCACGTTCCTAGTTAACCAGCGTCCAAATCGTTTGCCCGCTAATGTTTCGAACTAATGAATCTGACTTTCACGACTGAGTCGCTTGATCGCGGCTGCGAATTATATCGGCAAAAACTAGGTAACGCGAACCGATACAAATCTCCTATAGGGGTCATGTTTCGAATTTTTACAGAGTTTTTCTTGAACGGTCCAAACCTATCAGCTATAAAGCACAGCGACTGGACCGGGTTACCTCACTTTCTGGACACGCCCCATCCTTCTATTGAACTTTCAGAACTAAGGATTACTGAATGGCTGTTAAAAAAAAGACTGCGATTAAGTCTCGCTACACAAAAACTGCAATTCTCACGGAGATTGCAGAGAACACCGACCTTTCTAAAAAACAGGTTAGCGCGGTACTAGATGAACTATCTGACTTGATCGAACGTCACATTAAAAAGGGAGGTGTTGGTGAGTTCACCATGCCTGGTCTGCTCAAAATAAAGACAGTCAAACGTCCAGCTAAAAAAGCACAAAAGGGAGTTCCAAATCCATTCCGTCCTGGAGAAACCATGGACGTCGCCGCAAAGCCTGCGAGCACCCGCGTCAAGGTATTGCCGCTCAAAGGGCTTAAAGATTTCGTGTGATTCACCCTAGAACGGAAAAAGGCCGCCAAAGCGGCCTTTTTTGCCCCGGAGGGCAATTCTATTCATACTGCAATACTGGAGTCACCTTCATAACAACGATTGTAAATTTACATTTACCTCATTGAGGAAACTACTGCTCAGAAAGGTAAGATAGACTGCCTGCATTTGACTCCCAATTACGACCATCGAAATCCTGTATAAAAATCTCACCAAAATTAGATTGATCAACGTTGCGAAAATTAATGCTAAAGCAGTCAGGATTCGATCTAGGAATATAAAAAGGTTTTACTCCACAGTTTTTGCAGAAGTAATGTTTCGCTATGCCACTATTGAAAGTATACAAGGCTAGATCATCCCAACTAGTCTTGAGCATCATTCGACGCTGCGGAATGGTAAGATGCAGATAACCAACCCGGTCACAGATTGAACAATTGCAACGAAGCAAAGTTACATCAGCATCGGACTCAAATTCAAATTGCACTTTGCCGCAGTGACAGTCACCGGAATGCAACATTGCTCTAGTTCCTGTGTAAATATTGATTTAACGATTTTGCGATATGAAAGCCTCGAAATACACTATAGCAACAAAAAAAGAAACTCCTGCAGACGCTGAAGTTATCAGCCACCAATTAATGATTCGTGCCGGTCTAATACGAAAACTAGCGGCTGGCATTTATTCATGGATGCCAATGGGACTGCGAGTGTTGCAGAAGATCGAGAACATAATACGCCAAGAAATGAATGCCGCAGGAGGCCAGGAGGTGTTGCTACCAGCTGTGCAACCTGCAGAACTCTGGCAAGAATCAGGACGCTGGCACGAATACGACGACGGTCTTCTCCTGAAATTCCAGGACCGACACAAAAGAGACTTTTGTTTCGGCCCAACCCACGAAGAAGTCATTACGAGCCTGGTCCGGGACGAACTCAAATCCCACAAACAGTTGCCCGTTAATTACTACCAAATACAAACAAAGTTCAGGGATGAAACAAGACCAAGGTTCGGCGTTCTCCGCTCGAGAGAGTTCACTATGAAAGATGCATATTCCTTTCACATAAGTGAGGCATCGCTAAAAGAAACCTATCAAGATATGCACACCGCCTACAGCAAAATACTGCAACGTATGCAGCTAGATTTCCGGGCTGTTCAGGCAGATACAGGCGGCATAGGGGGTTCCGCGTCAATGGAATTCCATGTGCTTGCAGAGTCTGGCGAAGATAAAATCGCTTTCTCGACNGATAGNGCCTACGCNGCCAATGTCGANCTTGCCGAGGCAATCGCTCCACCNGAGAAGGATGNNGAAATGCTTAATCCGGANGAGTTCGANACTCCNGGAGTAAAAACTATNGATCAACTCTGCGAGTTCNNACAAGTCANTNCAGACAGNACCGTAAAAACCCTCCTCGCAAAAGGTTCAAAGACAAAGCTTGTNGCCCTNGTCTTANGNGGNGATCACCAATTAAACCCNCTAAAGGCAGAAAAGATGCCTGAAGTCGCANNCCCACTNACTCTTGCCGAGGAAGCAGACATTAANGCTGAGACTGGAGCTGACCTNGGCTCTATTGGACCGCAGGNCTTAGACGTNCCGGTACTGGTGGACCGAAGCGCCTATGCCATGANGAACTTCACNGCAGGCGCCAACAAAACAGGTTTTCATATCCGCAATCTAAATTGGGAAAGAGACGTAAAAGTTACTGCAGTTTATGACCTTAGAGACGTGGTAGAGGGTGACCCTAGCCCCGATGGCCGGGGCACAATAAATTTCAAACGGGGTATTGAGGTCGGGCATATTTTTCAACTAGGCGAAAAGTACTCACGCGCAATGAATGCAACGGTACTAGATGACTCAGGCAAAGCCGTTGTGATGCAGATGGGATGCTATGGCATGGGCGTCACTCGACTGGTGGGAGCAATTATCGAACAGCATCATGATGACAAGGGTATTGTTTGGCCTGACTCGGTGGCGCCCTTCCAAATCATCATGATTCCTGTAAATGCCCACAAATCTGAAGCAGTGCAAAAGGCTACCAACAAACTTTACGGGCAGCTGAAAGACGCTGGCATAGAAGTGCTTCTTGATGACCGAGAGAGTGCCCGCCCTGGCGCCAAATTTGCGGACGCCGAACTTATGGGCATCCCTCATCGGTGTGTCATCGGCGATAGAAGTTTAGAGAAAGGGGTCATCGAGTATGTGAACCGCCGAACAGGCGAATCTATGGAAATTGCACCCGACGAACTGATAACCCAACTCACCCTCTAAATTCTGCTCCGATCGCTGATCCTGTCCTTACAAAATATATCATCTAAATTCTGGTATCACTTCTCTTGCAAAGAGCGTCGCTGGGCCGATCGTTTCTCTACCAAAGAACTCCATAACAAACATCGTACAACCTAGATCAATATGTTTTTGAATCTTCTCGCAACACTGTTCAACAGTGCCCGTTATAGCCAATGGTCCTTTCGGGTCACCCATATGCCCACCAAATATTGCCTTGGCTCGATCAGCCATTTCTACCGCTTCTTTGGGATCATCCGTGATGGTCACAAGACATTGCTGACTCAGAGTAATCTCCGAGAAGTCCCTTTTCTCATCGTCACAATGTCTCTTTAGGACAGCTATCTTGCGCTCCAATTCAGGTTGAAATCCTGCAAGGTTGTTCCAAATATCGGCTTCTCTTGCTGTAATCTTGAGCGTAACCTGTTCACCAGCGCCGCCAATTAAGAATGGAATCTTTCTAGGGGGCTTAGGCTGACAGACCACATGGTCCGCTCTAACGAACCGCCCTTCGTAGGAAACTTCTTCTTCATCACTCCACATTCGCCTAAACAATTCAACCGTTTCTGCGAGCTGCCCCAGACGCTCAGCAGTTGACAGGAAAGGCATACCGAAATCCGTAAACTCTCTTGGCATCCAGCCAGCGCCTAGGCCGGCTATGATCCTTCCACCTGCTATGTTATCAATTGAGGCAATGGTCTTGCCGAGTAAAGCAGGATTACGCATACCAACTGGCGTCACCAATGTACCAATTTCTACTCGTTCGGTAATAGCGGCTACTGCGGCAACCAAAGACCATGCCTCGAGAATAGGCAACTGCGGTGACTGTGGGCCATAGAGATGATCGCAGACCCAAAGGGAATCAAACCCCAAAGACTCGAAGCTTTTCGCAGCTTCAGCCGCCGCAATCCATGGTCGCTTGATCTGAGGGAGGGTGACGCCGAAATGCGCTTTGTTCATCTGAGCATGCCTCTATCCTGTCAATTGACCCCTCAATAAAGCATGTTTTCGACTCACCAGCAATCCGGTTGCCAGTCGAGTCGGAGCAAGTACCTTAAAGACCAAATCTGCATCACAAGCTATCGCGATTTTTTAGACTTTCTTTGCGGTAAAAGCAGCAATCGCTCACAACCTGTGCCCGCCAACAAATTATCCACTTTTCCTCTATCACTCACTTTCGCTTTGCAATTATCAATAAGGGATTAGACGATAGCGCAATAAGGCCGGCATTTTTCGAGTATATAGGGAGCTTGGCGAACCGCGAATGGGGAGCAGGTCATGCCTCACTGACCATGCCTTCTCTTGCTTGGTTTAGTTCTGAGTATTTTTATCAGAAATTGACCCCTCTGTCCGAAACAGCTTAACTATTACCCAGCATAATTTTCCAACAGCGTCGACCTTTAAATTTACTTCGCGAAAGAATCGAACGCGAGCCTGCAATCAGACTTCGCCTCTGATAACTGCGAGTAGCGAATCTTCTGTTTGCGGACCAACTAGCACGTGTTCTAACTTTCCTGAAGGATCTATAATCAAAGTGGTTGGGAGAACTTCAGGCTTTTCAATACCAAAATCTAAATGCGGGTCTCGATCGAATATCGGGAACGAAATATTGAGTTCTTTGATTTGACGCGCCATAGTCTCTGAGTCCGGCATGTCATAGTTAACACCAAAGACTTGAATATCGTGATGACGCTTACCTAGGGAAGCTAACTCTGGTATCTCTTTAATACAAGGAGCGCACCAAACCGCCCAGTAATTTATGACGATGGTTTTACCTTCCCAATCAGCGTATCGATAACCATGACCGGTAGTATCGTATATATCGGGCTGACTGCAGGCAGACAACGCCAAANTCAGAAAAACTAATGTAACTCGCCCAAAATCAACTATCATTTAACTCTTGTCCTCAAATAACGACACGATGCTACAGTCCACCGACAGATGACCTCTATCCGACACCTGGGACAAAAGTTGGTCTAATTCAAATTCCCAGTCTATCTTGGAGAGCTTAACTCCATTCGGAAGAGGCTCCTAATGGCGCTTATTTAGCTCACAGGCGATGAGTTCGCCAAGGTTACAGAATAGTATAAACCCGCTTTGCTTCACTTTTGTAATTAGATCTATACCATGCATTAAACTTCTGGATTTCGTTTCATTTTTACTTATTTATTCGCTTTCTGAGTTCCATAATGCAGCTCTCGTAGAGGAAACCGCCGTTTCGAGGACANAGAATATCCAAAACGACGGCAGTCTCTCAATCAGCATACTGATATCATCACCTGACTCTTCCCAATGAGAATATACTATGTCTTTAGTCACCCTTTATCACAACCCAAATTGCTCAAAGTCGAGGCAAACGAAGGCATTGCTCGAAAAGAAAGATGTGACTTTCACAACCATTGAGTACCTTAAAACACCTCTATCAGCTGANGAGATAATGGATTTAGCTTCCCTGCTCGGTGTCAACGTCCGCAATATGACTCGCTCCGGAGAAACGGCCTATAAAGAACAAGAGCTTGCTAAAGCTGGCAATAACCAATTAGCTAACGCGATCGCAGTTTCGCCCATTCTCCTTCAGCGACCCATAGTAGTTAAAGGTAGTAACGCCAGGATCTGCCGCCCCCCCGAAAAAGTTCTTGAATTACTGGATTGAAGGGACGCTGAGACTAAAGGCTAATGAACGATCTTTTCGCGTTCTTCAAACTGGGACATGACTTCTGGTTCAAAGTCTGCTGCTCCCAAGCCGGCGTCATCAGAAATTTTTACCTCGTAGCGTCGAGTAGCGACTTTGCCATCAAGCACATGTGGCAGTTCTTGCAAAAACGCTTCCATATGATCTGTCTCAAAATGTCCCTGCAAAGCATCCACGGATTCCCATTCCTGAAATAGCAGCAGCATATTAGGATCAGAAAGCCCNACATAGAACTCATAAGTGATGCAACCTTCTTCTTCGCGGCTGGCGGCTGCCATCTGCCGCATCAAATCGAGGGCATCATCACGAACTGCTGATTTTATTGGGAATGTACCGTGAACTATAATCATTAGAATATGGTTTAAAGAATAATTTCTCTCNACGGAATTATAACGTTATTGCCTNAAGGGCGCACTTGCGGACGANGGACGGTCGTCAGGAGCCAATTTTACCTATCGCAGCTTTTACGAAGGCCTCTGCGATTTCATCCAATATAGCCGGCTCATCTATGGTTGCCGGCATCTCATAAGGCTTCTGATCAACAACTTTACGTAGTACTTGGCGCAAGATTTTACCCGACCGCGTTTTCGGCAGTCTGGACACGATCACCACCTGCTTAAAATTGGCAAACGCTCCNATATCTTTTCTAACCATACTAACCAGATCAGATCTCAGTTCACCAAGCTCAATATTTACACCATCTTTCATAACGACAAGTCCAGCGGGAACCTGTCCTTTATCAATATCTTCAATCGCTATCACAGCACACTCNGCCACCGCAGGATGCGAAGCAACNACCTCCTCCATTTGACCNGTAGACAATCGATGTCCTGCAACATTCATCACGTCGTCGGTTCGTCCCATGATNAAAACATAACCATCTGCATCAATATAACCTTCGTCACCAGTGTTGTAATAACCCGCATAATGACTCATGTAAGAATCAATGTACCTCTGATGATCGCCCCAGACCGTCGACAAACATCCAGGNGGCAACGGTAACTTAACGGTGACATCACCCTGTTCATTTGCACCAAGAGAATCACCGGATTCCGATAGTATCTGAACATCGAAACCAGGTATCGGTTTGCAGACGGAGCCAGCCTTCGTAGGGAACACCTCTATACCCAGGGGATCACCAGCTATTGGCCAGCCAGTCTCCGTTTGCCACCAATGGTCCACAACGGGAATCCCTAGAATTTCGACCAGCCATTCGTAAGTACTAGGGTCGGTTCTCTCACCCGCAACAAACTGTGTTCTTAGAGACTTGATGTCATATTGACTAAGCAAAGCTGCTTCTGGGTCTTCTTTACGAATNGCTCTAAACGCTGTGGGTGCGGTAAAGAATACGTTAACTNTATGGTCTGCAATAACCCGCCAGAAAGTTCCTGCATCTGGTGTTCTGACAGGTTTTCCTTCAAAGAGAATCGTCGTACAACCAGCAAAAAGTGGTCCATAAACAATATAAGAATGACCAACGACCCATCCGACATCAGACGCCGCCCAGAAAACCTCACCAGCTTCAATACTGTATATAGCTTTCATACTATAGGTCAGAGCCACTGCATGACCACCATTATCTCTAACGACTCCCTTTGGTTTTCCCGTCGTGCCTGATGTGTAGAGAATATAAAGTGGATCTGTAGCGCGGAGGGCGACCACATCTGCAGGCCCTGAATGAGCTAACAAAAGTCGCCAGTCTTTGTCCCAAGAGTTTTTAAGGTCCGCCTCTGCTTGCTCTCGTTGCCAGACGACGCAATGCTCGATTTCGTGTTCCGCAAGCCTTATGGCTTCGTCAATAAGAGGTTTGTACTCAATAACAGCGGCAAACTCGATTCCACATGAAGCTGCAAGAACAACTTTGGGCGTAGCGTCATCGATACGAGTCGCTAATTCCTTCGCTGCAAAGCCACCGAAAACAACGGAATGGATTGCGCCTATACGCGCGCAAGCGAGCATAGCGAANGCAGCTTGGGGAATCATCGGCATATAAATAATAACCCTGTCCCCCTTTGCCACCCCCANATTTGTCAGCATGCCAGCTAAATTCGCTACTTCATCACGCAACTCAATGAACGTATAGCTGACTTTGCTACCCGTTACCGGCGAATCATAAACNAGGGCNGGCTGTTCTCCTCGCCCTTTTTCAATGTGCTGATCGACAGCCAGATAGCAGGAGTTAAGCTCACCATCGGCAAACCAGACATTATTGTCATTGGTGTCTTTCGAAAGTATCAATGAGGGTTTTTTCGACCATGCTACTGAATTGGCTTGTTCGCGCCAGAAAGACTCCGGGTCATCCAGAGATCTACGATATTCTGTCTGGTATTCGATCACAGTTTATTCCAATAGCAATAATGTCAGTGTTATCTTCGAGGCCGTTTTCTTTTCAACGCATCCAATTGCGCTATAGTCGGCTGCGACCTTATCAACCTTCGATAAAGAGTAGTATTTTTTGAAATTTTCTTATGACTGACGTAAAAATCAACTGCCTTTAGCCATGCACCTTTCAAACCATGCAGATTAATCGATACCGTCGTATTAACTATCTTGTTGAGTTTACTTGACATGATACCGATCTGGAAAACAGGCGAACGAGTGCCACTTTTCTCGGTCTTCATACGAAATAAGATACCCCTTACTTTACCTTCGGTATCGAACAACGAAGCTTGCTCTGCTTGAATCTTCGCTTTCGATTGCTTTCTCGCGAGCGCTTCATCTCTTCTTTCAGCTTTCAATTTAACCTGAGTAAACTCGGCACCCCGCAAACGTTTGCCATCTTTCTTTAAAGAGAAATATTCTTGGAAAGTCTGCCCCGCAATCTGTCTTCTGACACGGAAGCCGACGAATCTCGACGTATCGAGCAATTCAACGCTCATCTTTATAACCTAAGTTCCCGCCTGACGAGGCATAGCCTCTNTTTACTTTAACTTGGTATTTCCTGAGTTNTAATTTCNATAACTCGTATCGCATTAACTCTTAGTTTCGCGAATCTCACAAAATTTCTCCTNAAAATGCCACCAAATCCACAANGGTTAACCGCTAGGTCGANCGAAGGGATAGTNAAAACTCCGACATGATTGGAATCCATAGATGTAGACTCGCTCNCGGTTTCAAAAAGCAAACCCTAGGCCTGGACAACCACACCATTAGAGCAAAGCTCATCTATTTCCGCATCGCTGTAGCCCACTTCCTGCAGGACCTGCCTGCTATCCTGGCCAGGAGCCCTTGAACCATGNGGCACGTCAGCTTCGGTACGTGAAAACCTGGGAGCTGGAGCTGGTTGAACCATACCGTCAATCTCGATAAATGAATTTCGCGCCGCATTATGTGGGTGGTCTCGAACCTCATCCAAAGAAAGTATCGGAGCGAAGCAAACATCCGTACCTTCCATAATCGAGCACCACTCATCTCTCGTTTTAGATTTGAAAACCTCAGCTAGATCGACTTTGAGCTCACCCCATCTGGATTGATCCATTTGAGCACCATACTTTTCATGATCCAGCCCGGCTTTCTCCAACAGNAGTGAATAAAATTGAGGCTCAATCGAACCAATAGATACATACTTGCCGTCTAACGTCTCGTAACTTCCATAGAAATGTGCACCACCATCCAACAAATTGGTGCCACGTTCAGTTTTGAAAAACCCGCCGCCGTGCATCGTGAAGAACATCCCCATCAGAACAGCAGCACCGTCGACCATAGCGGTATCAACCACTTGGCCATGCCCAGATTTTTCCGCCTCAAGCATCGCACAAACCAAACCGAAAGCCAGTACCATTCCNCCACCACCAAAATCACCAACCAGGTTAAGTGGTGGAACAGGCTTGCCGCCCGCCTCTCCAATAGCGTGCAACGCACCAACTAACGAAATGTAATTTATGTCATGTCCGGCTGCTTGCGCCATCGGACCATCTTGCCCCCAGCCAGTCATCCTACCGTAGACAAGCTTTTCATTGCGCGCCAGACACTCCTTTGGACCGAGGCCCAAACGTTCAGTTACTCCTGGTCTAAAGCCTTCAAACAAGGCGTCGGATGATTCGCACATTTTAAGTACTGCTTCGCGACCAGCATCACTTTTCATATCTATCGCAATAGATTTGCGACCGCGAGTAAGTACATCTTTGGTGGCTGCACCCCCGGGTCTATCGACCCTGATGACCTCCGCGCCCATATCTGACAACAACATGCCGCAAAATGGTCCCGGGCCAATGCCCGCTAATTCAATAATCTTGATTCCAGATAGAGGTCCCACGGATGCGCTCCTAATTAGACGAAGAAACATTTAGTCACATTCATACCTGCAGGGCAAATAGATGCAGTATCATTAGGCAACGACTTTATTACTGAGCAACACGTTATGGAACTTCTAGAACACATCGAGATAGAACCCGCCGTAGATGCGACAGCCAGTGTGATCTGGCTGCATGGCCTTGGAGCCGACGGTCACGATTTTGAGCCTATAGTCCCAGAGTTGAAGCTTCCAGAAAAATCCGGTATTCGATTTATCTTCCCACATGCCCCGATACGTTCAGTAACCATCAATGACGGTGCAGAAATGCGCGCCTGGTACGACTTCGCGCCCCACTCTGAGACGGCGGGAACTAGNGACATTGCAGAATCGTCAAAACAACTTGAGCACTTCATCCATCGAGAGATAGAACGCGGAATACCTTCCCAACACATTTTGCTTGCCGGCTTCTCCCAAGGCGGTGTTATTGCACTGAACACAGGAACCCGCTTTGATCAGCGTCTCGCCGGTATCCTGGCTCTTTCGACTTACTTGCACGACTTTACCGGTACCCAAGCGGATATGCACGATGCCAACCTGGCTATCCCGGTCATGATGGCGCATGGTACCCAGGACCCGATGATCCCAGTGATGCGAGCAGCAACATCCAGAGAAAATTTGATAAGGTTGGGCTACGATGTCCGATGGTTTGACTATCCAATGGGACATCAAGTCTGTCTCGAAGAGATTAAACAAATCGCTAACTTTTTCGGCGAAGTCCTTCCAGAGTGAACAATATCCATCTGGGATCTGACAGCTCAGACGACTGGCTTCACTGCGTCCTATTAAACTTTGATGAATTTCTAATCGACCACGCAGCGAATGAACGTAAGGCTTCGTCCATGGCCATGTCACTCGTCGCACACTATCCAGACAAAAAAAAACTCGTCAGCAGCATGATTGATCTAGCAGTGGAGGAACTGAATCACTTTCGCCAGGTCATGCGTCTGCTTGAAGACCGCAATTTGATCGTTACCGCTGATGAAAAAGACCCTTACGTAAACGAAATGCGGACTCATGTGCGCAAGGGGCCAGAGGAATACTTCCTCGATCGGCTTCTCTCAGGCGCTGTCATTGAAGCCAGAGGGGAAGAAAGATTTCGACGGATCAGCGAATCCCTCGAGGATGAAAAGCTAAAAAATTTCTATAGCAGACTCGCTATTTCTGAACGAGGACACCACGAACTCTTTGTCAAATTGGCAAACACATACTTCGAACACAACCTCGTAAGCGAAAGACTAGACGAGTGGCTAACCATAGAAGAAAAAATAATTAGAACTCTGCCTATTCGTAGCAGACTGCATTAATGGTGCATTCAACGGTAGTTGAAAAATACTTGAGGGTGCATGCTGAGTTGGACGCCACGAACCTTAGCCTTCCTGCAAGAAAGGGAAACCCGATATCAGGACAGAATTCACTTCAGAGTCCCACCTACCAAAACGGCTTAGTCATCCCTGCGCACAGGGAATCGGCAGATTCTTTACTCGCCGTCTGTCAGCGCATTCATGATAAGACGAGCCTGCTAGTTGTCATAGTTATCAATTCAAGTGAGGCCGAGTCGGAAGCTGAAGCCAAGTTATTCAGGAATCTTATAGCCCTTGGTTCCTCAAGGTCAATTAATCCTGATATCACGCTGGTCGAAAAGAAAACAGGGCCAGACCTATTGCTCATCGATCGATTTTCGAGGGGTAGAACTATAGATCATCATCAAGGCGTTGGTCTCGCCAGAAAGATCGGTGCAGACATCATGCTTAAGCTGTGGCATACAGGTCATATCGCCTCACCTTGGCTTCATAACACTGATGCGGATGCCGTCTTGCCATCAAATTACTTCGACATCATGCTCCGACATGATGGAAACACATTGTTGCGTACCTTCTATCACTCAACCGAAAATCTCAATCACGCAGCTTTACCCGATGAACAAACACGAGATCAAATCGCTGCTGCCNTATACGATCTCTCTCTACTTTACTACCCTGCGGGTCTGCGAAAAGCAGGCTCACCTTATGGATTTCCGACGATTGGTTCGACGCTAANTTGTAAGTTCGAGGCTTATGCTCATGTCCGCGGTTTCCCGAAAAGAAACGCTGCCGAAGACTTCTACATGTTAAACAAATTAAGAAAGCTAGGCCCAGTGCTGACTCCCAACGGACCTCCCATCATACTTTCAAGCCGACGATCCGCACGAGTACCTATCGGAACCGGAAGGGCTATAGAAAGAATCGCTACGCTAAATCAACCGATAAGAAACTTTCGTTTTGAACATCCCGATTGTTTCAAGAAACTGAAGGAGTTCTTGGAGCAACTACACGATTGCGTGATGACTAACAGTCAAACAGAGATAAAAAGAAATTCGACTGCCAGACTTTATCTTGAAAAGTCAGGGTTAAATGTCCATCTAGAAAAATTATCGAAAAGAACATCCAGAAAGGACGTCCGAGCAAAGTCCATTTCAGATTGGTTTGATGCGCTCAGAACTCGACAGTTCATCCACCAGGTTCGCGACACGGAGTTAGGAACTCTATCCTTGATCGACCTAGCAAACTACTTTGGTGTGAATGAGTCGGCGGAGCAATCNTTGGTAAGCTTACGACAAAAGTTCGCCGACCAGATCTACCAATAACTGCCCGGCAAAAACGTCAAGTTTCCGACGTCCGTTAGTGCTAGAATCCCCGGGCGAGAGGAGACGGGACGATGCACCGCGTATTTATTGACGGACAAGCAGGGACAACAGGACTCCAGATTCGTGAAAGACTTCTGGCGAGGCCGGATATCCAAATCCTNGAAATAGACCCAGCCGAGAGGAAAAATCGAGAAGCTAAGAAAGCGATCGTAGAAAACTCCGATCTTGTCATCTTATGTCTGCCAGACGATGCCTCTCTCGAAATGGTCGCCAGCCAAAACCAACAGAATGTCCGNTTTATTGATACAAGCACAGCCCACCGAACAAATCGAAATTGGGTTTANGGTTTACCCGAACTCTGCAACGAACAAAGANAGCNGATNATCTCTGCCCAATGCGTTTCCAACCCTGGTTGNTATCCGACAGGTTTCATTGTTGCTACNAGGCCCTTAGTTGAAAACGGGGGCTTGACTCGAGATGCGCTACTTACCATCAATGCCGTTTCAGGTTACAGCGGCGGGGGCAAACAATTGATTGAGCGNTACGAAGCGCGCTTAGCTATGCACCCAGAAAAACTCTGGCATGTGAGACCCTACGCGCTGCAACTGCAACACAAGCATATTCCTGAAATGCAATCGTTTAGCTTATTNAACCATGCCCCGATTTTTTTGCCTCAGGTAGGCCACTTTCACCAAGGCATGCTTATTTCAGTGGCGATCCATCAACAACAATTCAATCGAAAAGTAACGCCCCAAATAGTTCAGACCTTACTGGATGAACGTTATTCTTCCGAAACCTGTATTCAAGTTCATCCCGTTAATGACGAAGGATCACTTGATCAAGGTTTCATGGATCCAGAAGCCGCTAATGGAACGAATCGTATCGATTTATTCGTATATGGCCATGACGACCAGATAGTAGTGCTCGCCCGCTTAGACAATCTAGGTAAGGGGGCAGCAGGAGCGGCCATACAAAATATGAACCTGATGCTGGGAATGGACGAATTAAACGGACTCAGGATATGAATCAGAAGCGCATCATAGAACTGCAGTCTGCGTACGACACTTTTCAGGCTGAAGAGCTAAGGCTGGACCTAACGCGAGGAAAACCTTCTGCAGAGCAGCTAGACCTTGCNAACGACATCGACGGGATACTAAGAGGGTTCTATATCCTGCAAGATGGTANCGACGTTAGAAATTATGGCGGCCTATTAGGCATACCGGAAGCGCGTCGCTTGGGTGCTGACCTTATTGGGACAGATGAAGCCAACGTAATGGCTGCCGGTAACAGTTCTCTCACACTGATGTATCAATACATCGAGCACCAACTTGAAACCTGGCGAACCCTGGGCCATGAAACCCTGAAATTCCTTTGCCCCGTTCCAGGCTATGATCGCCACTTTTCGGTCTGTGAACATTTCGGAATCGAGATGATCTGTGTCGAAATGACGGAAACTGGACCTAACATGGACCAGATCGAAGCGCTGGTGCAGAGAGATCCTTCAATCATCGGCATCTGGTGCGTTCCTAAATATTCCAACCCAACGGGTCATACATACTCCAAAGAGACAGTCAGGCGATTTGCAAACTTACCTAATCTAGCTGGGAACAATTTTCAAATAATGTGGGACAACGCCTACATTGTGCATCATATCAACGATTATCCAGATGAACTGCCTGACCTCTTCGCACTCGCAAAAAAAGTTGGCGCTGCTGATCAGATAGCTATTTTCGCATCAACTTCAAAGATCACCATGGCTGGCTCAGGTGTTGCTTTCATGGCATCAACGCCGAATCAACTAGGACGCTTTGAAAAATACCTTTCTGATCAAACAATCGGTTTCGACAAGGTTAATCAACTTCGCCACGTTCATTTTTTGAAGGACGCAGCAGGTATAGAAGCGCACATGGCTAAACATCGACTGTTGATTAAACCAAAGTTTGATCTAGTTTTATCGAAACTAGCGACGCTCGATGGTCGAAATATAGCCAGTTGGACACAGCCGAATGGGGGTTACTTCATTTCCCTTAATACCCGACCAGGTCTGGCTGACGTAGTCGTCGACCTGGCTGCTGGAGCCGGCGTTAAATTAACACCGGCGGGATCGACCTTCCCTTACGGCAAAGACCCTCTAAATCAGAATATTCGTATTGCGCCCACCTACCCATCGATCGATGAGCTTGACCAGGCTATGGATGTTTTCGTCACCTGTCTCGAGCTGGCTACATTGAGAGACTAATGAAGGTACAAGAGCTTGGATAATCACTTACCCGAAGATTTCGCCAAACTGGAGCTACCCGACGAATTAGGCAAGGCCATAATCGAGCTAGGCTTCGAATCCTGTACTCCCGTTCAAAAAGAAGTTTTGCCACATTCACTGGATGGTAAAGACATCATCGCGCAAGCCCAAACCGGAACAGGCAAAACCGCAGCTTTTCTTGTCTCAATTATTTCCTATGATCTTGAAAACCCAGCATATGACGAACGAGAACCTGGCACACCATATGCTCTAATAGTAGCTCCAACCAGGGAGCTTGTTCTACAGATTAGCAAAGACGCGATTGCCTTAACCAAATTCACCGATATCAAGGTTGCTTCCCTAGTCGGTGGGATGGATTACGAAAAACAGCGCAGTCTATTAAGACGTCCTGTTGATATCGTCGTAGCAACTCCAGGTAGACTGCTCGATTTCGCCCGCTCTGGAACAATCGATCTGCGTCAGGTTGAGATACTTATACTGGACGAAGCTGACCGGATGCTTAGCATGGGCTTCATTCCAGATGTCAAAGCAATTGTCGCTCGTACACCCAGGAAACAAAATCGACAGACGCAGCTTTTCAGTGCTACCTATAGTGAAGATATTAAGCGCCTCGCTGCTTCTTGGACCTTAGAGCCTGTAAGAATTGAGATCGCTCCTGAGCAGGTCGCCGTAGATACAGTTGACCAAAGGGTTTTCCTAACGTCTGAAGACGAGAAGTATACTGTGCTTTACAATCTTATTGAGACCTACGAGCTAGACCGAGTACTTATCTTCGTCAACCGCCGAGATGAATCCAGAGAACTTGAATCCAAGTTAAAACGGCACGGTTTTTCTACCGGATTATTAGCGGGTGACGTGCCACAAAAAAAACGCCTGCGAACTCTTGAAGAATTCCGCTCCGGCAAAATAAGCACCCTCGTGGCGACCGATGTCGCGGGACGAGGCCTGCATATAGATGACATCAGTCACGTCATCAATTACAACCTCCCAGAAGATCCCGAGGATTATATCCATAGGATCGGTCGCACAGGTCGCGCTGGTGCCGAAGGTATATCTATTACACTTGCCTGTGAAAGTGACGCCTTCATGCTACCTAGCATAGAAGAGCTTCTTGGAAGCGTCCTTCGATGCGAGAACCCCCCCGAAGAATTAACGGTTCAGNCCCCCGTGTTACCGCCCGCACNCAAAGATGAACGCAANCAACTAAAACGAACCCGGGGCAGAAGACGATAACTTCATCAGGACAGCATCATGACTAATCTTTTGATCGAGCATGTAAACCATGTCACTGTTATAACCATCAATCGGCCAGAGGTGCGCAACGCCATTGATGGACCAACTGCGGATGAGCTCGCTTTAGCATTTCGCCGATTCGATGCTAACGATGATCAACTTGTCGCTGTTCTTGCTGGTACCAACGGCACTTTTTGCTCTGGCGCAGATTTGAAAAGCATCTCTATTGGCAAGGGCAATAAGGTAAAAGAAGAAGGAGATGGTCCTCTCGGTTGNACACGAATGCTGCTTAGCAAACCTGTNATCGCAGCCATAGAAGGCCACGCCGTCGCCGGTGGCCTGGAGTTAGCGCTCTGGTGCGATCTCCGCGTAGCTGCCTTTGACGCAGTTTTTGGCGTTTATTGTCGTCGCTGGGGCGTGCCTCTAGTGGACGGAGGCACGATTCGACTTAGCAGGTTAATCGGACACAGCCATGCCCTAGACATGATATTGACAGGTCGCNGCNTTTCTGGAGAAGAAGCGAAAGCTATAGGGCTCGCCAATCGATTGGTAGAGCCTGGCAATGCGCGAGAACACGCGATCGAGCTTGCCAGGTCCCTAACCTATTTTCCCCAAGCATGCATGCGAGCTGATCGAATCTCAAGCTATGAGCAGTGGAACTTGTCGTTACAAGAGGCATTGAAAAATGAGTACCGTCACGGTTTTAAGATCATTGCCTCAGGAGAGACGAGAGCAGGTGCAAGTCGATTTGCCGAAGGCAAGGGGCGTCATGGAANCTTCTCAGATATCTAACTCGCCCCAACGATTCCAATAAGTGACTTCGCGGGGAGACAATCGATCAGCAGGCTTAAGTGTCGCGCCGAGCGTATAACCNGCTGGCAGCATGACGGTCTGCGTAACACCATCAGGCACCCCCAATATTTGTGAAATTNCCTTNGGACGAGCCGAAAGCAGNCTAGTCCANGTTGTACCGATGCCGCGCGCGCGCATAGCTAACATGAGTGACCAGGCCGCAGGCAGTATCGACCCAAAGAAACCTATCTGCCCAGAAAGCATTTCATCTGGCTCGCCAATGGCATAAANAAAAATCATGCAAGGTATTTGATGCAGTCGACTCATCAAGGCACGATGACTTGCTTTAAGTTGCATATCACGNGTCGAAGAAATTTCTAGTAATATTTCATTGTAGATCGTTGCGATTTCCGCCTTGGGCTCCGGCTCCGTGACAACAANGAAACGCCAATTCTCTCCGGCAATGCCAGTGGGNGCCTGAACAGCTACATCNATACAAGCCTCTATATCTTCTCNGCTGATCGGTCGATCAAAATCTAATTTGCGTCTTACTGATCTCGCAGATTTGAGCAAGTAATCAAAGTCTTCAATAGATATCTGCATGNTTAGAAGATTAACTCTCATGCATTGATGNGACAAACACTCTATCATNGACATTCCATNAGCCGAGGAAGAATGTNCCACGTTGAAAAAAGAAGACTCCATTAATGTNCTNGGTCTAGAACTTGTTCCATGCGGGAAAGANCCTGTTACCGGATTTTTCCGCGACGCATGCTGTAACACCTGTGACCAGGATATCGGCTCTCATACTGTATGCGTCGAAGTTACGGCTGANTTTCTCGAGTACTCNAGATTCGTTGGTAACGATCTATCAACGCCGCATCCCGAATTTGAATTCCCAGGCTTAAAACCGGGCGATCGATGGTGTCTGTGCGCAGCTAGATGGCTAGAGGCACACGAAAAAGGTATGGCACCACGAGTCAATCTCGCTAGCACCCATATTAAAGCACTGGAAATTNTTCCCTTCGAACTACTAGANNAAAATGCAATTTTTAGTTAAATCCGCTGCGATTCGAAACCTGAACAGATTCGAAAGCAACCATTGGGCAAATTGAAACTGACCCTTTCGACGTTATTCCAAAAATTGCTGGACACAGACAAANCATTTTCTAAGAGAAGAAGCAACTAACTAACTTTCACAATATTATGGCCGAATACAGACAGGCCATACTTCAGTTAATGGTAGATTTGAGCTCTTCCCGAAAATCCGGATGAGCTATCGCTATAAGCTTTTCAGCACGTTCGGATAGAGGCGCGTCCCTTAGGGAGGCAACTCCGAATTCAGTAACGACGATATCAACGTCCGTGCGCAATGCTGTCACCACTTCAACTTGTGGAACAATACGCGAGACATTACCGGATCTCGCAGTCGCTGACATAGCAACGATGGATCTGCCACCTTTAGACATTTTAGCGGCTCGCATAAAGTCGACAGATCCGCCAGTCCCGGAGATCTGACGACCACCAGCGACTTCTGCGTTAATTTGTCCATGCAAATCAATTTCTATCGCTGAGTTTATTGACACGAAATTGTCGATTCGGGCAATTACTGAAGCCTCGTGGGTATAATCCGCACTTCTAAATCTTACGGCCGAAGCTTTATCCGAATGCGCCAGCCAATCAAGAAGCTCCTCCGAACCCAACGCCATACCCAAGACATGTCGATTTCGATCTATATTTTTCACAGCCCCTGTCAAGTTTCCAGCTTCGATCAATTGCATAACGCCATCATCCATCAAGCCACCATGGAATCCTAGGTCAGAGTGCTCCCCCAGATTATTTAGAATCGCTGCCGGCACAGCGCCAATGCCTGTTTGCAGACAATCCCCATCCCTAATCAAATCAGCGATTAGAACTCCTATCCGACTTGAAGTCTCATCTGGTTCTGAGCCCGGGTAGATTGGTATTCCTCCATGGCAAGTAACAATTAGCTCTGTCGCCGAAAGATCTACTTTGGGTGAGGTAAACGGAGCGACAAAATCAAGGTTTTCCTCAACGACTATCTTCCGGGCGTTGGCAAGCACAGCATCCACATAGTCAAGATTTGGTCCATAACGCAGAACACCATGCTGATCACGAGCAGCCTGGAGCAAAGCCACATCGAGTTTTACGTGTCTCAGGTAGTCAAATATAGCCCGCATATGCTTAGGAACGAACTCGACACGTCCTTCTATCAGGCCAGTCCGTAGCTGGGGAGCCATGAAAAAACTGCGTTGAATAGAATTAGCTACCAGCAGAGAAAAATCACGCTGATTAACAGCTCCAAGAGGTTGTTGAATAAACGTTAGATCCTTCAGCGAGGAACTATTTGCGTCTATTAACTCGATTAACCCACGTGGTTCGGCACAGCTGCCAGCAACATAAACAGTGGAACCAGGAGAGAGACAAGCCAGGAAATCATCGATCATAGCCATGGTTCACACTTTAGCTTCAATTACTTTCTATTGGTACCCGCCGGAAATTAAAACTAACCCTCTGCAAATCAGAGAAGTGTTCCACACTATAGACCAAAGGCGGCCCCAAAAAAAAGCCCCAGGCGGAAACACCCGAGGCTCTAAGACTCGCTTTTGTTTTGGTTACTAGGCTTTAACGAATTCTGGATACGCCTCTACGCCACACTCACTGACGTCGACGCCCTGGAGCTCTTCCTCTTCGCTTACTCGTATGCCGAACATAATCTTCAGAGCAAACCAGACGATACCGCTGGCAATAAAAACCCAGCCAAAAATCGTCGCTGCGCCCACTATCTGCCCGACATAAGTAACCCCAGAGTTGGTTAGCGGGACAAGTAGCAATCCGAGTAGTCCACATGTGCCGTGAACAGAGATTGCGCCCACTGGGTCATCAATTTTAATTTTGTCTAGAAAGACTATCGAGAAGACAACCAACACTCCTCCTAGTGCGCCGAAAATCGTCGCCTGAAGCGCTGTAGGAGTTGAAGGCTCAGCTGTAATTGCCACCAGGCCAGCTAACGCTCCATTTAAAAGCATCGTAAGGTCGGCCTTGCCGAACATTAACCGCGCGGTAATTAGCGCAGCGACCGCTCCGCCTGCGGCTGCAGTATTGGTATTGAGGAATACCATCGCCACCGAATTAGCACTTGCCGCATCGCCAAGTTTGAGGACTGAACCACCGTTGAATCCAAACCAACCCATCCAAAGTATGAACGTACCAAGAGTAGCCAGCGGAAGATTAGCACCTGGTAACGCATTTATCTGACCGTCACTACCGTATTTACCCTTCCTCGAACCTAGCAGTATAACCCCCGAAAGTGCAGCAGCCGCACCTGCCATATGCACAATACCTGAGCCAGCAAAATCCGAGAACCCTAAGTCCCCTAGGTTGTAGAGACCAAAAACGTCGGCTCCATTCCAAGTCCAGGAACCTTCTAAAGGGTATATTACGCCGGTCATAACTACCGCAAATGCTAAAAACGCCCAAAGTTTCATCCTCTCCGCGACTGCACCAGAAACGATTGACATAGCTGTTGCAACGAACACAACCTGGAAAAAGAAGTCAGACGCGTCCGCATAGACAGACCCTCCATCGAAGCCGGCCTCGTTAGATTCAGCCAAAATCGATTCGGTCAAGACCTCTGCAGAAGTTGCACCGTCAAGTTCTATACCTGCCAAGAAGATACCGCCACCATACATCAGGGCATATCCGCAAATCATATACATGATGCAAGACACTGCGAACAATGCCATGTTTTTTGTCAATATCTCTGCAGTGTTTTTCGATCGCACCATGCCAGCTTCTAACATTGCGAAGCCTGCAGCCATCCACATAACCAGCGCGCCGCAAACCAAAAAGTAAAAGGTATCCAACGCATATTGGAGTTCGAACGTTTGATCCACGATTATTCTCCCGAATATTGTTATTTCGTCGGTTAATCGAACAGCAAAGTTGATGCCACATTTTTATATAACTGTTTTTTATGGCTTTTCCAGCAANCAATGATCAGGGCAGCAAGGGNTACGCACCGATTTAACGCACANTGCATTTGAGTGCGCACAAATTTGATGCATGTCCTCAGCTAGCAAGTATACTGCTCAATTTTTTGAGTTAGCCCGTGCATCCTAACTGGTTTTCAGCCTATCTAAATCAGCATCCGACCGTTAACCACTTTAANCTTGAGGGAGCTAGAATCAGCTATCGCCACTGGTCGAANAAGGACAAACCAGGGCTCCTATTTGTTCATGGATATGCGGCGCATGCTAGTTGGTGGGATTTCATCGCGCCGGCATTTACAGATTCCTACGATGTCGTAGCAATTGATCTTAGCGGATCCGGCGAAAGCGACCATAGACAGGCTTATAGCTCTCGCCTATTCGCGCGGGAAATTGCAGNCTGCATAANGGCCAGNGGAATGGTATCGGCTACGATTGTAGGCCATAGCTTTGGCGGTGCCATGACACGTAACGCTGCTTTCCTCTACCCNCAACNAATTAATGGCATCGTNCTTGCCGACTCATATCTCACGAGCCAGAAGCAGGAAAGTAAGCGAACCCCGCTCCCACGCGGGGCCACCCGCTACTACCCGACGCTATCAGAAGCGACTAAGCGTTTCAGACTCAGGCCACCTCAACCACGCCCAATGGAATTTGTTCTTAATTACATTGCCGAGCGATCAGTAAGAAAAACAGCAAACGGTTGGTGCTTTAAACATGACCCCGCTTTATTTGCCAAGNTGACTCAAGACANAGACTTAAGATCCGCAACTGAAATGTTGAGGGACCTAAAAATACCCGTTGGAATGATATATGGTCGAGAAAGTCGTTTCTTCCCATCATCAAAAGTGAAGAAACTCGAAACTCTTGTTTCTAAGGAGCTAATTATCGGGATCCCGAATGCTCATCACCATGTATTTCTTGATCAACCCATTCCGTTTATTAAAGCNCTGGCACTTGTTCTAAGAAGACAATCAAGCACCTAGGCTAAAGCTATCATGTAACAAGACATGGAGTGAACTAANCCACAGATTCNAGTTGCTCGATCAATTTATTAGCCTTGATCTCGAGCTCTGCAATCAGATCTTTCGTCTTGTGTACCGACAATGCTACAACNCTATTTGGTCCNAATAGCTTAAGTCCATCCGCAATTTCTTGCGCCGTCTGTTTTGCTTCGTTGCTCATATCTACCTCCGATCAATGCCGTAGCATATTAGCTTACTTCTTGGAGCCATTCATGCGATCTCGGTTAGAATAGGGTCATGCCAACCTATAAATACGAATATCGGGGCGCCCATCTCAAAGTGACGGTCGATAACCAACTTCGCGCCAGCCTTTTCATAAATGGTATGCAAAGGGCCCAACAGACAGCGGTTGAAATACCCTGCCGACATAAATTATCGACTACCGTGCAGACAGACTACGAGTGGCACGAATTTATCGAGGCACAGATAGTATTCGAAACCACAGAAATAATAGTTACGCTAAGTGCCAATAAANCCCAGCTCGGCAGNAAATCATTCAAATTNCCAGCAAGCAAATGAGACTGGCCAAAGACTGCATAGATATCGGCTTGANTATTAGTCGAAATCAAAATTTTAANTTTTGTAATGAATTGAACCATGGACCCTATCAATAAGATCATCGAAGACAGACAATCCGCAAGGGCTCTCAGTGATCCAAACGCAAACGTCTGTTTCCTTGCTCTCAGTGAAAACAACCAACCCTCCGTTCGCACNTTGGTGCTCAGAGATATTAGTGATACCGGGTTTACATTATTCATCAACACAACCAGTGANAAGTGGCGAACGCTAAAAAAAAATAACCGAGCTGAGCTTCTCCTTTGGTTTGACAGCGTTCAGCGCCAGTACAGAGTAAGAGGGCATCTTGAACAACTTGATCGCACCTCAATTGCACGCAATTGGCCTCGACGACCAGCCGGTAGTAAATATCTAGACTACGCCTACAGTCTATACCAGCGACAGAGCGGACAAATAGAATCCCATGCAGCATTGAAACAAGAAATAACGACGCTTAGAGCGAGACAGCCCGAGGAGTCGCTTAAAACACCGGAGACAGCAACCGGCATGGCGCTCATCCCAGATGAAATCGAAGTTCTCGATCTTAATGATCCAGATAGAATCCACGACCGAAAACTTTTTTTTCGAGATAAAAACATCTGGAAGGCCACCCAGCTCATGCCCTAGCTAAACCTTCTAAAAGTACACGTGTCTCCTAAAGAACTTTTCCTCAAGACCAGACCTTGAGGAAGGCATGATCAAAAAATTAACTAAATATTTTTAAATAGCGGAAAAGACAGAAGGCGCTATAAGAATAATCTATGACGCGATCAAGGATTTCAACAAAGAGGTAAGTAAGTACTCAGAAAAAAGCCCCAGGCAGCACTGCNGCCTGAGGCTCTGTCTTCGTATGGGGAGCAAGCTCCGGATTAACTCAATCCGGAGGCTCCCCCAGTAGACTGACTATCGATGGGATCACCTCCTTTTACGTTCAGGGTGCCAATCGGCGCAACGGTCCGTTCCCCCTGGATAGAACGCCGCCGCGTTGTAACTGTCTAATTTATATCGTACCGATGAAGTTGATTCAAGCTATTCAACGACAACTCTAATACCAGTCAAAGTAGAAAAACAGGTTTCTACTGCTGTGTTGAGAAAGTCCCGCATGAAAGCCATTTCGACTTGATCTTCACGAATCGCCGCATAAAGCGTACACCAGAGCCCTGAGTCTCCTAGTTTTTTAGCAATAACCATATTTTGTGCCAAATATTCCGTCAGCGCCCAATTCGGCAGGCAGGTTATACCACGACCTGAAGCGACCANTTGGATGATCATCGGTGTGAGTTCTGCGGTTCTNACGGACATAGGTTCAATATNTAACGGGTCGAGGAATCGTGTAAACACATCCAGTCGGTTACGTTCGACGGGATATGTAATCAATTGTTCAGTCTCAAGGTCATCAGGGAAGACCATATCCCGGCCGGCTAGTTTATGTGATTTGGAAACCGCCAACATTGCCTCGTAGGAAAAAAGNGGAATGTAGGTAATGCCNGCCATATCAACCGGATCCGCGGTAATGACGAGATCTAGATCGCCTCGAGATAATGCCGGCAGAGGTGCAAAACTAAAACCTCCAGAGAGATCCATTTCGACCTCAGGCCAGTCAGAGCGATACTTATTAAGGCTTGGTATCAACCACTGAAAACAGCTGTGACACTCAATGCATATNTGCAACCTACCCGTCTCACCACCAGCTAAACGCGAAATATCACGCTGAGCGTTTTTNACCATCGGCAAAACCTCATCAGCAAGTTTTAGCAGCCGTCGACCCGCGGAGGTNAAACGCGGCGGTTTAGTTTTGCGATAAAAAAGCGAACAGTCGAGCCGATCTTCNAAATCTTTCAATTGGTGCGATAGCGCAGATTGGGTCAAGAAAAGACTATCTGCTGCTTCAACAAGACTACCTGTGTCGCGTAAAGCGACTNATGTTCTANGGTGCCTGAATTCGATCACTTGGGAAAATCTGTATGAATAATTTTCACTATATAGCTATTTTAATGAGAAATCACTCACTTTAAATCAAAGCTTACACGTCCTGACATCAGGCGATACAACTTGACTGGTCGCAGTATTAAGCCACAATAATGATCCACCCAGCGAGGATTTCGGNAAACAACGATGTTCAACGCTACNACCGTCATTATNGATGCATTCGTCANAGAACTTGTNTCTCGCTATGTCACCACCCTCGGTNAGGACCGACCCGAAATNGANCTNATATCTGCTAACGCTCGCAATGCNCTNGAGATTATTGCGAACAGCGATGCNCCCTACCATGACATTAATCACACAATCATGGTCACAATGGTGGGTACCGAGATCCTTCGGGGTAAAATTCTAATGGAAGNTAGNGTGACCAAGCATGAATGGGTGCATTTCGTCATTTCACTTCTCAACCATGACATTGGATATGTAAGAGGAATCTGTCGGGGCGATAAAGACGGTCGCTATATTACAAGCATAAAGAATGAGACTATCGAGCCACCAGCTGGTTCTACCGACGCTGCTTTAACTCCATACCATGTCGATCGAGCAAAACTCTTTATCAAGGAAAGATTTGAAAAAGATGATCGTATAGATGAGACCATGATCTGTGAATACATAGAGCGCACTCGCTTCCCTCTGCCAAATGCNGAAGACCATNTAGGTACAGCTGACTTCCCAGGACTATTNCGAGCGGCAGATCTAATCGGACAGCTAGGCGACCCTCAATACCATAGGAAAATATCTGCGCTCTTTCAGGAGTTTCAGGAAACGAATCAGGCTGAGAAAATGGGCTATAGAAATGCAGCTGAGCTTCGGGAAGGCTATCCCCAATTTTTTTGGAAGATGGTCGCACCTTATATCAAGGACGGCATCATGTTCCTTCGACGCACGCAAGAGGGTCAGAAATGGGTTGCCCACCTCTACGCCAATGTATTTTCCGTCGAGCACACAGNACCCGCATACGGCCCTGAACGTCAGGTTGAGAATGATACAGGGATCGACCGGAAATCTATCTCCGAAGACCTAGTNGGCGAAAACCACCTTNGAAGCATGANAGCCGAAGCACAAGAAAATTCGCTCTAAGACTTCAACAATTCACNCAAAANAGCATGAGCGAAAAGTAGAATTCACTGNGTGACTTTCGTAGAATCCCGNCCTTTTCGTNNGCNNGNGCATAGNATGCTGGCAGCCAACCNTTGGGNTAACAAGATCGATCATAAGCCTAAAAATAGCTTGAGAATATGCCTGCTAAGTTATCGCAGCAATCCTTACAGCGGTGGACAAGGCATCTACATAAAGTATTTATCCAAAGCTTTGGTTGAGATTGGGCACGAGGTCGACGTTATTTCTGGTCAACCATACCCAGAGCTTGATCAAAGGGTAAAATTAATCAAGCTCCCGGGCTTGAACTTATTCGAAGCCGAAAATCACGTTACCGCACTTGAGCCAGCTCATCTTCTTTCTTTCACTGATTTTTTTGAGTGGTTCAGNATGTTAACCGGTGGGTTCGCCGAACCTTACACATTTGGCAGACGTCTGGTGTATTACTTCAAGAAGAACAAACCTAACTACGACATAGTGCATGACAACCAATCCTTGTCATACGGTACCCTTCAATTGCAGAAAATGGGTATCCCTCTTCTGACAACCATCCATCACCCCATTACCAGCGATCTAAGAATAGCACTTGCCAACGAATCATCGTGGCAAATGCGATTGCTTATCAGGCGTTGGCATTCATTTCTCAAAATGCAGAAAAAAGTAGTGCGTCAGCTTGATCACCTTGTAACTGTCTCAGAGGCTTCGCGAAAAGATATCGCCAACGATTTTAAAGTCTCGGAAGCTTTGATTAAGATCGTACCGAATGGTATCGATGTGGATACCTTCAGACCCTCTGATGGCGGGGAACGGGAATCTTGCACTATAATGGTGACCGCAAGCGCCGATGTACCGCTAAAGGGTCTCG